>NZ_JBAGJZ010000014.1:0-178532 GCF_037034285.1 Streptomyces tyrfis
CCACCCGGGCCCGCTCCCCGACCTGCCCGGACTTCCTGCCCCGCTGACGGCTACCGCTTCGCCGGGGCCGTGCCGCAGAACTCCGACTCGATCACCTTCTGGGTGTCACCGGCCCAGTCGGCGTTGAAGTTCGCGGCGAGGGAGTGCTCCCCGTCCCGGGTGGCCTGGGCCTCGGAATGGGACCCGTGGATGCCGCCGCCGTGCCCCCAGACCTCCTTGCCGCAGCTCAGCCTCTGTCGCATGAGACCGAGCCCGTAGCCGACGCCGGGCAGGTCGGGAGAGGCCTGGACGGTGGTGGTCATCTCCTTCATCTCGGCCGCCGGAAGCAGCCGGCCCTTGAGCAGCGCACGGTAGAAAGTCTGCAGGTCGTTCGCATCGGAGACCATCTCGCCGGCGGCGCCGGCGATGCTCGGATTGAGCTCGGTGACGTCGTACGCGGCCCCGCCGGTCTCGCGTGAGAGCTTGGAGTAGGCGCGGGAGTTCGGCTCGGGCATACGGGAGTCGGTGCCGGGCACGGAGGTGGCGCGCAGCTTGAGGGGCTTGACGATCCGGTTCTCGATCGCCTTGCCGTAAGGACGTCCGGTCACCTTCTCGACGACCATCCCGGCCAGCACGAAGTTGGTGTTGGAGTAGTTCCAGTCCGTCCCGGGGGCGAAGTCGGGCTCGTGCGCCATCGCGACGGCGACCAGTTGCTTCGGGGTCCAGGTGTCGTAACGGTGCCGCAGGAAGTCGTGACCGAAGACCTTCTCCTGGAAGGCGGGGTCCTCGGTGTAGCTGTAGATGCCGCTGGTGTGGTTGAGCAGCTGACGGACAGTGATCTTCCGGCCGTCGTGCCCGTGCCCGCGCACCACACCGGGCAGCCACTTCTCGACCGGGTCGTCGAGGTCGAGCCGGCCCTCGGCCTGGAGCTGGAGCAGGACGGTAGCGGTGAATGTCTTGGTGATGGATCCGACCCGGAAACGGTCGGCCCCCTTCCGCTCCCCCGCGGTGCCGACCCAACGGGCCTTTCCGTCACGGGCCTGCGCGACGGCCCCGGGCACGCCCTCGGCGACGGCCGCGTCCAGGGCCTGCTGGGTGGTGGCGTGGGACGGCTTGGCCGGCGGCGCGACGGCGACGGCGGGCGCGGCGAGCGCGGTGGCGGTGATCCCGGCGACGAGTCCGACGGCGAGGAGGGTACGGACGGTGTGCGAGGCTGACATGTGGGCTCCCGTGGTCGTGAACTGCGGTCACGGGAGGGGACTGCGGGAGGCGAGCGACGGGTTGATCCCGGTCGTGGCGGTTGAGCCGTTTTCGGCCGTTCGCCGGATCGGTCCGGTGCGAGCGGCGTGCGAACGCTGCTCGACGCGGGACTGGACGGTCGCCGTGCCCCGGCGAGCAGGAACCGGACAGTCGAGCCCTTCCCTCAAGGGGCAGGACCGCGGTCGTGCCGCCAGGCGGGTGCCGCGGCGCCGGACGGCACGGGTGCTGAGGGTGTCGCTGCGAACGCAACCGCTTCGCCGCCGAACAGCGCAGAGCGTTCCAGGAGATCACCGCCGCCTGGTCGCCGGAAGAGAGGATCCGGTTCGCACGCCTCTTGGCTCGGTACGGAGCTGACGCCACGGCATGGTCCAGGCGACAGGCCACGCGCCGAGACTGAACGAGCAGCGCCCCGACACCGGGTCATGGCCAGGATGCGCGGGCAAAGAAGGACCGGTGGCGCCATGGCCCACCGCCGGGCTGTGGAACGGAATGGTCGTATCGCGCCCTCGTCGACGCTTGCCGGCGGCCGATGAGGTCGACAACACCGCATACCGCAAGGAACGTGCCCGAGTGGAGCATGCGACCGGCCGGACGAAGGGTTTGACGGCGGCTTGCGGGAACCCCTCCGTGGTGGGCCGCGTCTTCTCTGCCGAAGATCATCGGCATAGGGGGAGGACACAAGGTGAGTGACCGCGAGCGAGGCCAGGACGCCGAACCCGAACCCGCACTCGCACCCGCCGGAGACGCTTCCTGGTGGGCAGGGCTCGGGCTGACCGGAGGAGTGGTCCTCACCGTGAGCGGGACAGGGCTGCTGCTGTGGCTGATCCTGCGCGGAGGCACGGATGACAACGACTGGTCCCACTACTACGGGGCCGGCAAAATCCTGGCCATCGGATGCGTCGTCGCCGGCACGACACTCCTGGCCCGCCGCCGCGGCCAACGAGCCGGCGAGTGAGGGCGGGTGATGTGTACTTGCTGGTGGGTGGCGTGATCCGAATGTGGCGATCACGGTTGAGCGAGCGGTTCTCGCGCGTCTGCTGCTCAGGGGATCTCCCGTCTTCATCTCGCTTGCCCGGTCGACGAGTTGGCCAGACCGTGGCAGACCGTTGCCGACGGGCACCGTTGCGGAGCACGCGGCGGGGTCAGGGAGCGGGCTGTGGGGACCGGCGCTCGGCGCCAGCCGGTTTTCGTCGACCGGTGGACACCTTGGACACTGTTCCCTGAGGGTCCGGAGGAAGAGGCGTCACGCATGGTGATGAAGGTGTGCTCGGCGGACTTCACGTCGGATGCCGTCGCGCTGTACCTGTCGGACCCGAAGGACACGTTCGAGGGCGTCGGCAAGGACCTGGGGATCAGCCGGGAGACGCTGCGGAACTGGGTGCGGGCCGAGCGGGTGCCGGCACCATCATCGGGACAGGCATCGACGCCTGCCGCCTCGCCGGCACACGAGCCCGAGCCGAGGAACCCGCCGAGGCGGGCTGACCGCAGCCTACGCCCTCGATAGCCGGCCGTCCTGGCGGACGCCCGGCTGTCCCGCGTTGCGGTGTCCCTGGAAGAGGTCTCAAGAATCGAGCACGGCGGCGACGGCCTCGATCTCGACGAGTTGGTCCTTGTAACCGAGCACGGTGACGCCCATCAACGTGCTGGGGACGTCATGGTCGGCGAACGAGTCCCGGACTACTTGCCAGGCGGCCACCAGGTCCTCCCGCCGGGCCGATGCGACGAGAACCCGTGTGCTGATGACGTCCTGGAGTGACGCGCCCGAGGCAGTAAGAGCGGCCTGCATGTTCTCGATGGCTCTCGCCGCTTGGCCCGCGTAGTCCCCGATCGCCGCTGTGGAGCCGTCATCGTTCAGCGGACACGCCCCTGCGAGGAAGATCAGGCGTGACTCGGCGGGCGCCGTGGCCGCGTAGGCGTACTCAGCGACGTCGGACAGGGCGGTGGAGCGAATCAAAGTGATGGCACGAGCCACGGTCGTGTGGTCCTTTCCCCTCGGGTGTTCGGCGCGGACATCCTGCCAGCGGCCGGTCGGCTGCCGCCTTCCCTTTTCCTGCCGCCCCGCGAGACGCCGTCATTTCTGCTCGGCATCCACGAACCGCGTGATCACCCACCGGCTCCGGAACCAGTCGACAAACGCTGTTCCCGGACATCGACGAAGCCAGCCCAGGCACCCTCGGCTCCGACGCGATCACGCACCAGCCCGTACGACCGACCAGGGCGACGTTCCGCCCGACGTGATCGTGCCGCCCTGCGGTTCGGCGCCGGTGACTTGCGCGCCGTGCGCGCCGCACCGGTGGATCTCGCTGGTGCGGATCTCGGAGCGGGGCGTTGTGCGAGAGCGCCGGTCGCACGACGGCGGCGCCCGGCTGCCGGGCATCGCCCCGTCCGCTCCGTGTTGACACTCCATCGGCGCGGGGCCTACGTTGCGGTAAGCGCTTTCCGACCGTACCCGGGAGACATGGGACATGGGCAGTCCACTGCGCATCACGCACGCACGCGGAGACCGGATCACGGTCTCGGAGGAGCGCGGCGGCATCGACCTGATCAGCTACGTCTACCGCCCGGAAGCGACCTGGGAGGCCCCCAAGCCGTACATCCACCCCATCCGCACACTGACCGGCACCGTCGTCACCGACTATCGGCCCCATGACCACCGCTGGCACAAGGGCCTCCAGATGACGGCCTCCCACCTGTCCGGACAGAACCTGTGGGGCGGCGACACCTATGTGCACGGCCAGGGCTACCTGCCGTTGCCCGAACGCGTGGGATCGATGACGCACATCGGGTTCGACAAGGTGACCTCGAACGCCGGACGCGTGGTCATCGTGGAGCGGCTGAGCTGGCGCCACCACGACGGGACGCACTGGGCGGACGAGCGGCGCCGCGTCGAGCTGCACGACGTGGAGCACGGGGGCGCCGGCCCGGAGGGCAGTGGCGGCAGTTGGACACTGACCTGGTCGAGCGCGATCACCAATCGGCGTGCCGAGCCGCTGCGCTTCGGCAGCCCCACGACGCACGGCCGGGAGGCGGCGGGCTACACCGGTCTCTTCTGGCGCGGGCCGCGCGCCTTCCGGGGCGGGCAGATCCTCGGGCCACACGGCGTGGGGCCGGAGTTGATGGGGACGCAGGCGCCGTGGCTGGCCTACGGCGGTGAGCGCGACGGCGCCGACGGCCACGCCACGCTGATCTTCCGGCACGCCCCGGAGAACGATCACACGGGACAGGGCGGGACCCACCCGGCGCACTGGTTCGTCCGCAACGATCCCTTCGCGGCCGTGGCCCCCTCCTTCGCGTTCTACGACGAACTGGAGCTGCCTCCGGGCGACACCCTGGCCCGCCGCTACCGGGTCACCGTCGCCGACGGGGCCTGGGACCGGGAGCGGATCACCGGATATCTCGCGGAGCACCCGTGGTGA
Source organism: Streptomyces tyrfis (assembly GCF_037034285.1). Taxonomy (NCBI): domain Bacteria; kingdom Bacillati; phylum Actinomycetota; class Actinomycetes; order Kitasatosporales; family Streptomycetaceae; genus Streptomyces; species Streptomyces tyrfis. The sequence continues at coordinate 4,656 of NZ_JBAGJZ010000014.1, forward strand.
ACGGGAGCACGGACGGCCTCGGCCCGTGGGCGGAGCCTTCACTGGACGAATCCGGCCGTGCCCGCCTGCGCGGGCCCCGGTTCCGGGCCCGTGTGGTGCGCCGGGCCGGGGCGCGGGCCCTCGCGCCGGGCCGGGGGCGGCACGGCGGCGCCGACGGGGCCGGTTCCTCTTGCGCGCGCGATGGGAAAACGCTTTCAGTGCGGCTATCGTAGCCGTATGCAGAGCCAGGCCAATCGACGTCCCGCCCGCCCCCGCGCGTCGTCCGCCGTGACGCTCCAGCAGGTCGCGCGGGACGCCGGGGTCTCTCTCGCCACGGCGTCGCGCGTCCTCAGCGACAGCGACCGCAACGTCACCCAGGAGCTGCAGGAGCGCGTTCTGGAGGCGGCGGCCCGGCTCCGCTACGTCTCCAACGCGCCGGCCCGCGCGCTCGTGCAGTCCACGACGTCCATCGTCGGCCTGATCGTGCACGATGTGAACGACGCCTACTACTCCGCGATCACGGCCGGGGTCATGGAGGTCGCCCGCGACCACAAGCTCCTCGTGGTGCTGGCCGGCACCTTTCACGAGCCCGGGCTCCAGGCGGAGTACGTGGCACGGCTGCGGGCGCAGCGGGCCCGCGCCGTGGTCCTCGCCGGATCGGGTTTCGCCGCCGGGAGCCCCGCGCTCGCCCAGGAGCTGGAGTCGTTCGTGGCGCAGGGCGGCCGGGTGACCGCGGTCGCGCACCAGGACCTCCCGGTGAACACGATCCTGCCGGGGAACCGCGAAGGGGGCCGGGCGGTCGCCGAGCACCTCGCCCTGCTGGGGCACATGGAGATCGGCGTCATCTGCGGGCCCCTGGCGCTGGTCTCCGTCCAGGACCGGCTGCACGGCTTCCTGGAGCGGGCCGCCGAGCTGGGCATCTCCGTGCGGGAACGCCATCGCGTCGAGTCCGACTTCACCCGGGACGGCGGGCGAGCCGCGACGGTGCGGCTGTTCCGCGGCTCTCCCGGCATCACCGCGCTCTTCGCGCTCAACGACGCCATGGCCCTCGGAGCGCTGGCGGCACTCCGCGACGATCTCGGACGGAGCGTGCCCGGCGATGTCTCCGTCGTCGGCTTCGACGACCTGCCGGTGGCGTACGACGTCACGCCCGCGTTGACCACCGTGCGGCTGCCGCTCGAAGAGATCGGCCGCCGCGCGCTGCTGCTGGCCCTCGGGGACGCGACGGCTTCGCCTCGCACGCTCGCCGTGCCGTCGCGCCTGGTGGTGCGGGCCAGTACGGCGCCACCGCCCCGTACGGCCGGCTGAGGGCAACACCGGCCCCACCCGCCCCACCGGGCCGCCGCCCGCCCATGAGCCGGTACGGCGCCGGCCTCGCGTTCGTCGCCCCCGGGACCGAACGAGTTCCCGTTCCATGCCGTCGAGTTGACGCGTTGAAGTGACAAACCGCTCACTTGACGCGCTAATTGCCGACTTTTTCGCCGCAGCCCTCTTGAAATGATGCATCAATCGCCACCACACTCGGATCAGCGCATTTTGACGCGTCAAACCCGAGAAGGTGGTGGCTGGATGGGTACGTCCGGACCCAAGTACCAGCGGATCAAGGACGAGTTGCGGGCCGAGGTGGCACGTGACGAGTACGAGGCCGGCGCTCCGTTCATCACTCAGAACCAGCTGCGCGAGCGTTTCGGCGTCAGCTCGACCACCGCCGTCCGGGCACTCAACGACCTCGTGGCGGAAGGGCTGCTGGTGCGGCGCCGGGGACGGGGAACCTTCGTCGCCGATGCCTCGGACCGGGCCGGGGAACCTTCCCCGGCGCACAGGTCCGGTGTGATCGCCTGCATCATCAGCGGCCAGGGCCCGTACCAGTCCGACGTGCTGCGCGGGGTCGAGTCCGTCTGTTCGGCCCACGGGCTGCGGCTCTTCTTCTCGGACTCCGCGATCCACATGACCGAGACGGGGCACGCCGACCACGACGCCTCCCTGGCCCGTCAGGACCAGGCGCTGCGCCAGGCCGTCGAGGACCGGGTCGACGGCATCGTCCTCTACCCCGTCCAGGGGGCGCCCGACCTCGACGTGCTGGACGAGATCAGGCGGCTGCACATCCCCATGGTCCTGGTGGACCGGTATTTTCCCGGCCTCGCGATCGACGCCGTCACCGCCGACAACTACGACGTCGGCTACCGGATCACCGAGCACCTGCTGGCCGACGGCCACGAGCGCATTGCGACGCTCTGGGGCGAGACACAGTGCACCAGCGTCCACGACCGGATGACCGGGCACAAGCAGGCGCTGCGCGCCCATGGCCAGCCCCTGCTCCCCCAGTTGACCGCGCTGCGCTCCTACACGGCGCTGCCCGAGAACGACCGCAGACAGCTGCTGACCGAACTTCTCGCCGCGCCCGAGCCGCCGACCGCCCTGCTGTGCGCGCACGGCTTCGCCGTCGCCACCGCCGCCTCCGATCTGGCCTCGCTCGGCATCGCCGTGCCCGACGACATCGTGCTGGCCGGTATGGACGACGAGGGCCCCTGCGATCTGCTGCCGCTCACCAGCTTCGCGGCCCGGCTGCCCGCCAGGGAGATCGGCAGCCGGGCGGTGGAGCAACTGGTCGGGCGGATCGCGGAGCGCGCGGCGGGCGAGGACCCGTACCGCAGCGCCGAGCAGATCGTGCTCCCCGTCCGGATCAGGACGCGCGAGTCCGTGCCGGTCCGGCTCCGCACCGTCGCCGCCCGCCGGCCCTGAAGGAGGAGACTCCTGTGTCCGCCGCCCCCGCACCCCGTACCCGCGAACTCCGGACCGATGTCCTGGTGGTCGGCGCCGGTCTCGGTGGCCTCGCCGCCGCGCTGACCGCCGCCCGGTTCGGCCACCGCGTCGTGCTCACCGAGGCGACCGACTGGCCCGGTGGCCTGTTCACCGCCCAGGCGGTCCCGCTCGCCGACGGCCACCGCGTCGAACTGGACCCCGTCTCCCCCGGATACCGTGATCTGCGCGAACGGCTACGCGACTTCTACCGGCGCAACTACCCGCTGCGCCCGGAGCCGTACGCCGACCCGCTGCTGAACCCCGGGCTCAGTACCACCGGTCATCTCAGTCACGAACCGCGCGCCGCGCTCGCCGTCGTCCAGGAGCTGCTCGCCCCGCATCTCGCCTCGGGCCGGCTCACCCTGCTGCTCCGCCACCGCCCGGTGGCGGCCCAGGCGGACCGGGACCGGGTGGCCTCGGTCACCCTGGAGGCCACGGACGGCGAGCTGCTGACCGTCGGCGCTCCGTACGTCGTCGACGCGACGGACCTGGGCGAGCTGCTCGACCTCGCGGGCGTCGAACACGTCATCGGCGCCGAGTCCCGCGAGGAGACCGGCGAACCGCACGCGGCCGCCGTCGCCGATCCGCTGGACCAGCAGCCGGTCTCCTGGGTCTTCGCGCTCGACCACCGTCCCGGCGAGGACCACACCGTCGACCGGCCCGCCGACTACGATCGGTGGTCCGACGCCTTCTCCTGGGACACCGGGGAACCCGGTGGCGCCCCGGCCCGCTCCATCCCGCTCTTCCTGCACGAGCCGGACGAGGTCCCGCCGTGGGCCGCACCGCCCAACGACCGCTGGCACCAGCTGCGGGCGCTCGCCCGGAGCCGGTACCTGCCGGGCGCCTTCGACAGCGACATCACCCTCGTCGACTGGGAGCAGACGGCCTACTCACGGCTGCCGCTCGCCGGACGCGGGGACGAGGTCCGCGCCCGCGCCGAGCGGGAGGCCCGCGAGCAGGCGCTGTCGTTCCTCCACTGGATGCAGACACGCGCGCCCCGGCACGACGGCGGGCACGGCTACCCCGAGCTGCGTCTGCGGCCGGACGCGACCGGCACCGCCGACGGGTTCGCCAAGACGCCGCACATACGCGAGTCGCGGCGCATCCGGGCCGAGTTCACCCTGCTGGAGCACCATCTGACCACTGCCGCACGGGCCGGGTCGTCGGGCGCCGAGACCTTCACGGACAGCGTGGGCACCCTGCGTTCGCGGATCACCCTGCACCCGGGGAGCGGTGGTGGCGCGGGTCTGGACCTGGAGTGCCTGCCGTTCCAGCTGCCGCTCGGCGCACTGCTGCCGGTGCGGGTGGAGAACCTGCTCCCGGCCGGGCGGAACATCGGCGCAACGCATCTCAGCGCGCCCGCGCTCGGCGGGCACGCGGGCCAGTGGAGCATCGGCGAGGCCGTCGGCGCGCTGGTGTCGTACTGCCTGGAACACCGGCTGCCGCCGCGCGCGGTCCGCGAGACCGAGCACCGGCTCGCCTCCTTCCAGAGCCGGCTGAGCGATTCGCTCGGCCTGGCCCTCGACTGGCCGGACCGGCTCCGCACCGGACCCGCGACCAGTGCGGGAGCGCTCTACGTCGCTCTCTGAGACCCACTGCCCTTCCTTCGGGAAGGGACCTCTCCGATCTGCTGGAAAACGCTTACCAACTCGGCGGCTCACGCCCTCAGCCCGGACGGCCCCCTGTGACTGCGACTCCCTACCGTGTTCTCCTCGTCGGCGCGGGCAACATCGCCCGTGCCGTCCATATGCCCGCGTTCCTCGAACTGCCCCGGGACTTCTCGGTGGCCGGCGCCGTCGACGCCGATGCCACCGCGGCCCGTTCCCTCGCCGCCGACTTCGGTCTCTCCCACCACTCCACCGATCTCGCCGCGTCCCTGAGCGAGGTCCGCCCCGATCTCGTCGTCATCGCCTCGCCGCCCGTCGCCCACCGCGAACAGGTGGTGGCCGCCCTCGGGGCCGGCGCCTGGGCGTGGTGCGAGAAGCCGCCCGCGCCGAGTCTCGCCGAGTACGACGCCATGACCGCGGCCGAGGGCGAGGGGGGCCCGTACGCCCCGATCGTCTTCCAGCACCGGTTCGGATCGGGCGCCGAGCACGCCAAGTCCCTCATCGCCTCCGGCGAACTGGGCGAGCCGCTGGTCGCCCACTGCCAGACCACCTGGTACCGCGACGACGCCTACTACGCGGTCCCCTGGCGCGGGAAGTGGGCCACCGAGGGCGCGGGCCCCGCCATGGGGCTCGGCATCCACCAGATCGACCTGCTGCTGGAACTGCTCGGGGACTGGGTGGAGATCCGGGCCATGGCCGGCAGGCTGGCCCGCGACATCGAGACCGACGACGTCACCACCGCCACCGTCCGCTTCGCCTCGGGCGCCCTCGCCACCGTGGTCAACAGCGCCCTCTCGCCGCGTCAGCTGAGCCATCTGCGCATCGATCTGCGGAACGCCACGATCGAGCTGAACCATCTGTACGGATACGGGAACGGGGACTGGACGTACACCCCAGCGCCGGGCGTCGACCCCGGCCGGGCGGCCGGCTGGGCCTCCCCCGCCGAGGACGTCCCGAGCTCGCACAGCGCGCAACTCCGCTCACTCCTGGCAGACATGCGGGCGGGCCGGCGGCCCAGGGCGAGTGCCGGGGACGGCCGCCGCTCCCTGGAGCTGATCACCTCGATGTACAAGGCGGCACTCACCGGCAGACCCGTCCTGGCCGGTGAGATCGGGCCCGGCGATCCGTTCTACACGGCACTGCACGGCTCCGTACCCGGCTGGGCGCCGGAGCCGGGGCGATGACGGACCGCGGGACCCGCCACCGCTTCGACCGCGCGCTGCCGCTCGCCTTCGACGACCGGCATGTGCGCGGGCGGCCGCCGCGGCACCGCTGTTCAGGCGGTACGGCGCCCGCGTCACCTCCCCGCCTCACCCACCCATCGGAGAGACCCTTCACCCATGCATGACGACCGCACACTGACCGAGGAACGGCTCGACCGCGCCCTGCGCGAGCGCATCCGCCCCGCTGTCCATCCCCGTACGGCGCCCCTGGAATTCGAGGTCTGGCACGCCCCCGGCGAACCGGTGCCGTTCGCCGAGGCGATGGCCGGCCCCTACGAGCACGGCGCGGTCGGCGACGACTGGGGACCGGCCTGGGGCACCAGCTGGTTCCGGGTGACCGGCCGTGTCCCGGCCGACTGGGCCGGTGAGACCGTCGAAGCCGTCATCGACCTCGGTTTCGCCCAGGACCGGCCGGGGTTCTCCGCGGAGGCACTGGCCCACCGGCCGGACGGCAGCGTGGTCAAGGCGCTCAATCCGCGCAACACCTGGCTGCGTGTCGGCGAACCGGCCGCGGGCGGCGAGGAGTTCACGTACTACCTGGAGGCGGCCGCCAATCCGGAGATCCTGGACGGTGTCAGTGCGCTCGGCGACCGGGAGACCGCGGGCGGCGAACCGCTGTACCGCGTCGAGCGGATGGACGTCGCGGTCTTCGACCAGCAGGTCTGGGAACTGGTCCAGGACCTTGAGGTCCTCGACCAGCTGATGCGGCAGCTGCCGCTCGGCTCCGCGCGCCGCTGGGAGATCCTGCGCGCGGTGGAACGCTGTCTGGACGCGCTGGACCTGGACGCCGTCGGCACGAACGCGAGCGCCGCGCGGGAACGGCTCCGCCCCGTGCTCTCCTCCCCCGCGCACGCCTCCGCGCACCGTCTGTCGGCGGTGGGTCACGCGCACATCGACTCGGCGTGGCTGTGGCCGCTGCGGGAGACCGTGCGCAAGGTCACCCGCACCACCTCCAACGTCGTCGCGCTGATGGACGACCATCCGGAGTTCGTCTTCGCGATGTCGCAGGCGCAGCAGCTGGACTGGCTGCGGGAGCATCAGCCGGCGCTGTACGCACGGGTCAAGGAGAAGGTCGCCGCCGGGCAGTTCGTGCCGGTGGGCGGGATGTGGGTGGAGTCGGACACCAACATGCCGGGCTCCGAGGCGCTGGCCCGGCAGTTCGTGTACGGCAAGCGGTTCTTCCTGGAGGAGTTCGGGGTCGAGACCGAGGAGGTGTGGCTGCCGGACTCGTTCGGCTACTCGGCGGCGCTGCCGCAGCTGGTGGCGCTCTCCGGTTCGCGCTGGTTCCTCACGCAGAAGATCTCGTGGAACACGACGAACCGGTTCCCGCACCACTCGTTCCTGTGGGAGGGACTGGACGGCACCCGGGTGTTCACGCACTTCCCGCCGGTGGACACCTATGTCGCGGAGCTGTCGGGAGAGGAACTCGCGCACGCCGAGCGGAACTTCCGGGACAAGGGGCACGCGACGCGCTCGCTGGTCCCGTTCGGCTGGGGGGACGGCGGTGGCGGCCCCACCCGGGAGATGCTGGCGCGGGCCGGCCGGCTGGCGGACCTGGAGGGCTCGCCCCGGGTGACGATCGAGAAGCCCGCGGACTTCTTCGCCGCGGCCGAGGCGGAGTACGAGCGGCCGCCGGTGTGGCTGGGCGAGCTGTACTTGGAACTGCACCGGGGCACGTACACGTCGCAGGCACGGACCAAACAGGGCAACCGGCGCAGCGAGCACCTGCTGCGGGAGGCGGAGCTGTGGGCGGCGACCGCGTCGGTCCGGGCCGGGTTCCGCTACCCGTACGAGGAGCTGGACCGGCTCTGGAAGACCGTGCTGCTGCACCAGTTCCACGACATCCTGCCGGGTTCGTCCATCGCCTGGGTGCACCAGGAGGCGGAGGCCACGTACGCCCGGGTCGCCGAGGAGCTCGAAGCGTTGATCGGGGCGGCGCAGCGGGCCCTGGCCGGTGCGCCGGACGACGGTGGCACCGTCGTCTTCAACTCCGCCCCGCACGGCCGGGCCGGCGTGGCGGCGGGGGGTGCGGCGCTCGCCGGGCGGCCCGCGGAGGGACCGGTGGCGGCCGAGGCGGTCGACGGCGGTTTCCGGCTGGACAACGGTCTGCTCCGGGTGACGGTGGACGCGCGGGGCCTGGTGGTCTCGGTGGTCGATCTGGTGGCCGGGCGCGAGACGGTCGCCCCGGGCTGCGCAGCGAATCTGCTCCAGGTCCACCCGGATCTGCCCAACCGCTGGGACGCCTGGGACGTCGACGCGTTCTACCGGAACACGGTGACCGATCTGACCGACGCGGAGGCGGTCCGGCGCGTCGGTGACGGCGTCGAGGTGGTGCGCGCCTTCGGCTCGTCCCTTGTCACGCAGGTGCTGTCGCTGCGGCCCGGGGCCCGGCGGCTGGACATCGACACCGAGGTCGACTGGCACGAGCGGGAGAAGTTCCTCAAGGCGGCGTTCCCGATCGATGTGCGCGCCGATCACTCCACGGCGGAGACGCAGTTCGGGCACGTCCAGCGACCGACGCACACCAACACGAGCTGGGAGGCGGCGAAGTTCGAGATCTGCGCCCACCGGTTCCTGCACGTCGGCGAGCCGGGCTGGGGTGCGGCGCTGATCAACGATTCGACGTACGGGCACGATGTGACGCGGACGGTCCGCGAGGACGGTTCCACCACGACGACGGTGCGGCTGTCGTTGCTGCGGGCGCCCCGCTACCCCGACCCGGAGACCGACCAGGGGGTGCACCGGCTGCGGTACGCGCTGCTGCCGGGTGCGACGATCGCGGATGCGGTGCGGGAGGGCTGGCAGTTCGCCCTCCCCGAGCGCCGGGTGCCGGGGAGCACCGGGGTGGCCCCGCTGGTCTCGGTCGACGGCGACGCGGTGGTCGTGACGGCGGTGAAGCTCGCGGACGACGGGAGCGGGGACGTGGTGGTCCGTCTCCACGAGGCCCATGGAGGGCGCGCCCCGGCGTGTCTGACGACCGGTTTCCCGCTGTCCGGCGCGAGGGTCGCGGATCTGCTGGAACGTCCGTTCGCCGACGCCTCCGCCGAGGTGGACGGCAATGCGGTGCGACTGCGGCTGCGGCCGTTCCAGATCCTGACGCTGCGGCTCACGCCGGGCGACGGCGCGTGATCGCACGGGGTGGGTGCGCGGAACCGCGCACCCACCCCGTACCTTCTCTTCGGTGAACGCCGGGGGCCTGTGCGGCGTGTGATCGACGACCGTTTCGAGCTGGTGAACAGGCTGGGCGGCGGCATGGTGTGGCGCGACCGCGGCCTCGCGCCGCACCACGATGCGGTGCCCGAGGAGGTCCGGTCGCCGCCCGCCGGTTCCGGCACCGCGTCGGCGGTGGTGGAGTCGTGGTCGGCCTGCTGCTCCGCCAGTGCGCCGTACCGGTCCGCGAGGGCGGCGACCGCGCCGAGCGCGACCATGGCGCCGGGCGCGGCGCGGGAACCGTGCGGAGAGCAGTCCGAGGAGGCAGGCCGGGCCCGGTCCAGCGATGGGCGCCGCAGAGGCGATCTGGTCGCCGCCGGAGGGGCGTCAGCGAACCCGCTGGAGCATCCGCGGCACCCGGCGCAGTTGGACGGCCTCCTGGAACATGGCGCCGCCTTCGTGTCCGTTGAACGGGTAGACCTCGATCTCCCGCTCACCGCCATAGGCGTTGTGGGCGGCGAAGACCGTGGACGGCGGGCAGACCTGGTCCATGAGCCCGACGGAGAAGAGCGCGGGGGCGGTGCCCCGGGCGGCGAACGACACCCCGTCGAAGTACGACAGGGTGCGCAGGACGGTGTCCTCCTTGCCTCGGTGCGTGCTGAGGTAGCGAGCTATCTCCGCATACGGATCGGCGTCGGTGAGGGTGACGGCCCGTCCGAAGTGGCAGAGGAAGGGCACGTCGGCGACGACGGCCGCCAGGTCGGGTACGAGTCCGCCGACCGCGAGGGCGAGGCCGCCTCCCTGGCTGCCGCCGAGCGCGACGGTGCGGGCGGGGTCGGCGAGCGGGTGGGAGCGGGCCGCTTCCACGGCCCGTACGGCGTCGGCATGGACCCGGCGGTAGTAGTAGCTCTCCGGGTCCTCGATGCCGCGGGTCATGAAGCCGGCGTGGGAGGGGCCGGAGCCGACCGGGTCGGGGGTGTCGCCGACGTTGCCGCCACTGCCCTGACCGCGTACGTCCATGATGAAGTGGGCGAAGCCGGCCAGGGGCCACATGCCCCAGCAGTGCGGGAGGCTGCGTCCGCCGTTGTAGCCGTGGTACTGGACGACGAGCGGAAGCGGGCCCTCGGCGTGCGCGGGAACACTGAACCAGCCCTTGACGGGGTGGCCGCCGAAGCCGGCGAACGTGGTGTCCCAGGTACGCAGGCCGCTCAGCCCGGTCTCGACGGGTTCGAAGGAGACCGCGAGGTCGTGGGAGCGGGTCTCGGCCAGGGTCTTCGACCAGAAGGCGTCGAAGTCCTCCGGCTCGTCGATCTGCGGTCGGTAGTCGCGGAGTTCGTGGAGCGGCAGGTCGAACAGGGCCATGGTGCTGGTCTCCTCGCGGTGGTACTCGGAACAGTGCGACGGTGTGGCATGGAGCGGCGGGGCCGGGTGCCGTCAGGTGCGCCCGGCCCCGCCCGTTCATGGGTGGGTCAGTCGGTCAGTTGGACGGCCCGAAGGCCGGTGGGGCTCTTGGAGTTGTTGGCGATGCCCGTGCCCCACTCGGACCAGCCGCGCCCCCGGCCGTCGTTGTCGAAGTCGTTGACGACGATGCCGAGTCCGATGGAGGCGGTCGGCTTGCCGCTGAGGCCGAGCGAGGACCACGGCACCGTCACCGTGTAGTGGGTGGTGGTGCCGTCCCGGGTGATCCGGGCGGTGGCGCCCGGGGTCGGCCCGGCGGTCCGGCCGGGCGGCGGCCGCCAGGTGTAGACCTGAGGCCGGCCGCCCACCAGCGAGGCGCCGACCTCGACGTACTGCCGGCTGCGGCCGGGCAGTCGGGGGGTGACGGCGAACTGGATGCTGTCGCCCTGCCACATGTTCTCGGCGGTGGTGGCTGGCTGGGCCAGGACGTCGTCGGTGATCTCGCCCTTCAGCACCAGCCCGGCGTCGGTGTACTGGGGCCGGATGGTGCCGGAGAGGTCGGCCGCGCCCTGGTAGCCGCCCGCGTAGTACAGATTGCCCTGAGCGGCGATGTCGATGGGCGTGGTGGTGTCCGTGCCGGCGGGCTGCACGGCGCCCCAGCCGTTCCAGGTGCCCACGGGGGTTCTGGCGCCATCGGGGGTGCTGAGATAGGCGGCCGTCCAGTAGCGGTTCCAGGGCTTGACGTTGCGCGTGTCCACGGTGTACGAGGCGCTGGATCCGGCTCCGACCTCGAGCGGTCCGTCGACGGCGCCCCGGTCCACATAGGCGGTGCCCTCGGTCACCTGCCACTCCAGCTCGGTGAGGTCGAGCGCGGAGCGGACGCGGTTGTTGGTGACGGTGATCTCGAGTCCGGCCGCGAACGGCGCGGCTTTCTCGACCACCGGGTCGAAGGCGACCTCGGTCGGGGGCACCACCTCGGTGTCGGCGGTGACCCGGCCGATGCCGACCGGTCCGAGCGCGACCGTGCCGCTGACCGAGCGAGGGCCGGTCAGGGCCGACGTGGGCAGTTCGACGGTCTTGCGGGTGACCCGGCCCGGCCCGGCCGTCACGTGGTACGTCTCCCCGGCCACGCGGAAGCTCACGGGCCAGGACACCGGGAGGCGCCCCTTCGTGCGGTCGACCTCGAGGACCGCTGCGACGGGCTCCTCCGTGTTGGTGCGCTCGGGGAGTTCGAGGGAGAAGGTCGGGGAGGCGACGGACCTCACGCCGGTCACCGTGCCCTTGACGTACAGCACCTTGCCGTCGACCCCGAGCTGTATCTTGCCGCCGGACGGGACGTAGGTCTTCGCGTGACCCAACTGGTCGGTGACGGTGAGCGGGCCGGAGGCCGAGAGCTCCACGGTGCCGGGTGCCGTCGCGGTCGTGTACAGCGCCCGGACGGTGTCGGCGCCGGCGCCGAAGCGGTACGAGCGGACGGCGTCGGAACCGGCGTCGTCACGGCCGGCGTAGGAGCGGCCCGCGATCTGGCGGATCAGGACGCCCTCGGTGACGACGGACGGCTTGGGCTGCCATGCCTTGACCTCGGCGGTGGGCCGCTTGAATCCGCCGAAGTTGTGTTCCTTGTTGGTGGCGTCGGTGCCGTCGTTGGTGAGGTCGTACCAGTAGTAGCGGTTGGCGCCCGAGGCGAACGAGAAGATCTGGGCACGCGGCAGGTACTCGGCCTGCACGGCCGGGGTGACCCCGTCGCTGTGGGTGGGGTAGCCGTTCTCCGTGATCCACAGCGGGAAGTTCTCGCCGCCCGCCGCGTCCAGATCGGCGCGCACCTGCGGCAGCTCGGCCAGGGCTTCCTCGGGCGGTTTCGGATAGCCGTACTCGTGGACGCTGAGCGCGTCCATGTACTTCAGGCCACCGATCGCGTACAGCCGCTTGAGCCAGTCGGTCCGGAGACCGGCCAGGGCGCCGCCGACGACGGTGGCGTCCGGCACCTTGGCGTGCACCTTGCCGTAGCTCGCCTTGAGCAGACCGAGGTAGCAATCGGCGGTGATGCCGCAGGTGCCGTTGTTGAAGCCGGTCGAGTTGTACTCGTTGTAGATCTCGACCTCCTTCGTGGACTGCTGGTACTTCTCCACGACGGCGGCGGTGTACTTCCCGTAGGCCTCCAGCGCCGCGTCGGACGCCGGTGTCCGGTTGTTGTCGTAGAGGGGGTTCCGGTAGGCGGAGATGGGCAGGGCGGTCAGCCCCTGCGTCTTGGCGTACGGGATGTGCTGGTCGGTGGAGTAGTTGCTCCAGGTGTACTCGCCGGCCGTCTTCTCGATGGCGCTCCAGTTGATGTCGGAGCGTATCCCGTGCATGCCCATCAGCTTGACCGAACGCAGCAGCTTCTGGTCGTCGCCGTCGTTCCATCCGTAGTGGATGCCGGTGCCGAAGCGGGGGTCCTGCTGCTCGTGGCCGGCCAGTGCGGTCAGCACGCCGAAATTCGCGGTACGGGTGGTGGCGGCCGCGGTCGCCGTGAGGGTGTAGTAGCCGCTGCCGAGCCCGGTGGCGTCGATGGTGGCCGTGCCGCCCGAGACCGGTGCGGTGCCCGACGCGACGGTCAGGCCCTGGTCGTCGACGGCCTTCCAGGCCACCGAGGCCTCGTCGGAGGCCAGGGTGATCTTCGCCTGTCCCTCGACGAAGAGCAGATCGGGAGAGGTGACGGTGAGGGCTCCGGCCGCGTGGGCGACCGGAGCAGTGCCGGGCAACGGCGCTGCCACCAGCAGACAGCCGAGCAGGGCGGCGGCGGCGCCCCATGCGGCGGGCCGTCCGGGGCGGCCCGCTACTCTGGCCGGAACCAGTGGACCTGGCCGGATCATGCCGTTCTTTTTCATCGAGGCATCCTCTCGATCGAATCGACGCGGTGCGTATCGGTGGTTCCCGGGTGGTGGTGTGCTCCGTCGGCTGCATCCCGGCGGAGCACACCGGCTCGTGTGCCGTCGGCGCGCACCGCTGCCGCCGTCGGCCGCGCGGCCCGGGCCCGTGCGTGTGTCCGCACGGGACTCATCCCTTGAGGCCGGTGAAGCCTCCCCCGCCGCGCGTGATCTGCCGTTGGAAGATCAGGAACAGCGCGACCGGGGGCAGGATGGCGAGCAGCATCCCGGCGATGAGCAGCGACTGTTCCGTCGTTTCCGCGAGACGCGGCAGTGCGGCGGAGATGGGCTGCTTCTCGGTGTCCGGGATGACGATCAGGGGCCAGAGGAAGTCCTTCCAGGAGTTCATGACCGTCAGCAGGGTCACCACCGCGAGGATCGGCCGCGACATGGGCAGCACGATCCGGCGGAAGATGATGAACGGGCCCGCGCCGTCGACCTTGGCGGCCTCGAAGAGTTCGCGCGGGATGCCGTCGAAGAACTTCATCACGATCAGCACGGTGAAGGCGCCGGCGGCGTGCGGCAGCCAGACGCCCCACGGGCTGTTGGCGAGCGAGATGCCGAGGCCCGGCAGGGCGAGCACGGTGAGGTAGAGAGCGACCAGGGAGATGGAGCCCGGGATGAAGAGGGTGGCGAGCACCATCCATCGCACGGGCGCCGCCCACTTGGGGCGCAGCACGGACAGCACGTATCCGCCGGTGGTGGCGACGACGAGGTGCGCGACGACCGAGCCGGTGACCAGGACCACCGTGTTCCAGAGGTACTGACCGACCTGCAGTTCGTTCCAGGCGCGGGAGAGGTTGTCCCATTGCGCGTGGCCGGGCCAGAGCGCCAGCGGATCGCGCAGCAGCTCCTGGGTCGGTGAGACGGCGCCCTTGAACGTCCAGTAGAGAGGCGCGGCCCCGAAGGCGAGCAGAAACAGGAGCGAGAGGGTCTGCACGGAGCGGAGCGAGACGCGTACGGAGGTCCGCCGCCGGTCGGCATCGGATATGAGTCCGCGTCCGCTCTCCTCGGAACGGTCCCCGCGGCGGGTGCGAAGGGGGGTCTGCGCGCTCATCAGTTGCTCCAGCTCCTCGTCGCCCGCAGATAGACCGCCGAGAGCGCGCCGAGCACGAGGGCCAGCATCACACTGAGCGCGGTCGCGGCTCCGAAGTCGCCGTTCTGGAAGGCGTAGTTGTAGATCAGCATCAGGACCGTGAGAGTGGAGTCCTCCGGACCGCCGTCCGTCATCACGAAGGGTTCGGTGAAGATCTGCAGGGTGCCGATGATCTGGAGCAGCAGCATGATCAGGATGACACCGCGCAGCGACGGCAGGGTGATGTGCCAGAGCCTGCGCCAGATGCCCGCCGCGTCGATCTCGGCGGCCTCGTACAGTTCGCCCGGCACCGAGCCGAGCGCCGCCAGGTAGATGATGACCGTGGACCCGAAGCCCGCCCAGGTGGCTTCCAGGACGATCGACAGCATGGCGGTGTCGGTGGACTGCAGCCAGGGATACGGGCCGAGGCCCACATGGGCCAGCAGCTGGTTGAACAGGCCGCCGTCCGGGTCGTAGAACACCTTCCAGAGCAGGACGGAGACGACCGGGGGAATTGCCACCGGCAGGTAGGCGAGGACACGGAACAGCGCGCCGCCACGCCGCAGTTCGGCGATGAGCACCGCGAGGAAGAGCGGCAGCGGGAAGCCGATCACCAGCGCGAGCAGAGCGAAGAGCGCGGTGTTCCTGACGGCGGTCCACAGCAGCGGGTCGTCCAGCACGTGCTGGAAGTTGTCCAGGCCCACCCAGGTGGCGGCGTCCACCAGATTGGTCTGCTGGAAGCTGAGCCGCACGCTCTGGACGATCGGCCACCAGGAGAAGTAGGCAAAGCACAACACCATCGGCAGGGCGAACAGGATGGTGGTGACGCCTCCTTGCCTGGACCAGCGGACGAAGTGCCGCCCGGGGCCGGCGCGACGCGGGGAGGCGGTGCGTGGCGGCCCGTCCCCCCTCGGCGACCGGGCCGCGGCGGGGCCGGCGGAGCGCTGTTTCCGCGTCCGGTTCTTGCGGGTGCGGTTCCCGGCGGGTGCCGCAGGCGCATGTGACCTGCTCATCGACGTCTCCTCGCCTCTCCTTGTGCTGTGCTCATGCCTGATGTGCCGGACGCGGCCCGCGGGCTGTCCCGTCGCCCCGGGTGGATCGGTGCGCGGCGTCGGATGCGGTGCGTCGCAAGGCGGAGGGGCGCCCGCATACGGGTATGCGTTCGGGCGTTCCGACGACGCGACGAGGCGCCGCAACCGTCGCCGTGCGCTCGGGAATACGGGGAAGCCCTCAGCGCTGCGCCCGCTCCACCTGGGACTTGACCTGTGAGGCGGCCTTCTTCAGCTGCTCGGCCGGGTCGGCGTCCTGACGGGTCAGCACGGCCTGCACGGCGCTGTCGAGGGCCTTGTAGACGTTCTGCGCCTCGACGGGCGGCTCGATGGCCAGCTCGTACTCGTCGAGCGCCTTGTCGTACGGGGCGAAGTGCTCGACCGGCACGTTGGCCAGCTTGTCGATCGCGGCGCGGACCGAGGCGCTGACGGCCGGCTTGTAGAACGGGACGGTCGGCACGCCGATGACGGCGCCGTCCTTCTTCATGGACGCCGCGTCCTTCTCGGCGAGCGCGACGTCGTACTTGGGGGCGAGGTAGTAGAAGTCGATGAACTTCGCCGCGGCCTCGCGCTGTCGCGGGGTGGCCCTGGGACTGATCACGGCGACGGCGCCGCCGGCCAGGGTCCGCTTGCTGCTGCCGTCCGTGGGCATGGCCGCGAGCCCGATGGCCTCCGGGTCGCCCTTGTACTGCAGGATGTAGTGGCTGATGACGCTGGGCCCGGCGAGCGCCATGCCGATCTTGCCGGCGGAGAAGTCCTTCTCCATGTCGGTGAGATTGCGCAGCTGGTTCCTGCCCATCGACTGATCCGTCCAGCGCATCTCCTTGAGCGCCTTCAGGGACTTCTCCGCGCCGCTGCCGGGCCGGTCGAAGGTGTTGGCCCACTTGCCCCCGGACTCCTCCTGCATGGTGTCGCCGAAGGAGTAGGCCATGGCGGTGAGCATCCAGCCGCCGGTGTTCTCCTTGGTCATCTGGGCGTAGCCGGTGGCGTCGGTCTTCTCGGAGATCGCCTTGGCCGCGGCACGGACCTCCGGCCAGGTGGCCGGCGGCTTGTCGGGGTCGAGTCCGGCCTTTTCGAAGAGGTCCCGGTTGTAGACCAGTCCCAGGGCGTACTCCTCGGCGGGTATGCCATAGATCTTGCCATCCAGGCCCTTCGCGGCGCCGAGCGCCAGCTGATTGAAGTCCTCGCTGTGCTTCAGCCCCTTGAACTCCGCGGTGATCTCGGCGATCTGCTTGCGCTCGATCAGGCCCGACATCTCGGTCAGCGGCACCCGGACGACCGTCTCCAGGCTGCCGCCGCCCACCTTGGTCTGGAAGCTCTGCTGGTCGTACTGGTACTCGTTCGTCTTGATCTTGATCTTGGGATTGGCCTTCTCGAACTCCGCCACCCGCGCGTTGAAGATCTTGAGCGCGGCCGCGCTGGTGGCCGGCGGGCGCCCGGAGACCGTGATGGTCACCGTGCCGTCCCCGGCGGTGTCGCCGCCGGGGACGGAACACGAGGCAAGCACGCAGACGAGCGCACCCGCGGTGACGCCCGTGATGGCGATGCGCAGGGAGGGTCTCATCGGGGACTCCATTCAGGGGCAGACCGGAACGTGGCTGGAAAGCGTTTTCCAGCCGGGGTCACCTTGCACCGCCCGATATCGTCGCGTCAATGGGATGGAGGCGGACTTCCGACCCGGAGGTTCGCCATATGCCCTTGCCGGAGCGTGGACGCCGCCTTAGCCTCTGGAAAACGCTTCCCAAGCATTGCCGGAGATCGTCGGTCCGACGGTCGCGAGCTGGAGGACATTCCCGTGCACCCTGCCTGGTCGGTCGCCGAGTACGACCGTGCCCTGCTGCGAGCAGCCCTTGCCGGGGGCGACCGCTGCTGGGACCCCGAGGCGAACCTGCTGCAGGTCGAAGCCCCGTACAACCCCATTCACACCCGCATCAAGGGGGGTCTCGCGCACCCCACCCACAACTCCCTGCAGTACGCGCTGCTCCTGCTGGAACGGGGCGGCACGGGCGACGACGAGCGCGCCCACGACGTGATCCTTCGGATCGCCGGGCTCCAGGACCGGTCCACGGACAGTCCCACCTACGGCATCTGGGGCTACTACGCCGAGGAGCCGGCGGCGGAGATGGACCCGGCCGACTGGAACTGGGCGGACTTCCTCGGCATCCATCTGCTGCTGGTGCACGCCCGGCACGGCGACCGTCTGCCGCCCGCGGTGCTGCGCGAACTCCGGGAGTCGGTGAGGCACGCGGCGGCGTCGATCGTCCGCCGGAACGTCCCCCTGACGTACACCAACGTCGCCGTGATGGGCACGTTCGTCGCGCTCGCGGCCGGGAGGCTGCTTGAGGACGGGACGCTGTTCGCCTACGGCAAGGACCGCATGGTGCGGCTGTGCGAGGCGATCGACTCCACCGGCAGCTTCACCGAGTTCAACAGCCCGGTCTACTGGGGTGTCGTGCTCCAGACACTGACCCTGATCAGGGAGCACGTCCGGGACGAGGAGGTGCTGGAACTCAACGACCGCCTGCACGACCGGCTCTGGCTGCACTTCCTGGCCCGTTGGCACCCGTCGACCCGTCAGCTCTCCGGCCCCATGGCCCGTTGCTACAGCAACGATCTCGGCGTGCCGCCCTTCCTGGTGAAGGCGGTACGGGGGGTGCTGGGCACTCCGGAGACCGGCCCCGTCGGAGGAGAGATGTCGGTCGGCGTCCATGCCTGTGTGGACTACCGCATGCCCGACTGGGCGCTGCCGCGGCTGCTGGAGCTGGAGGGTGGGCGCGAGCACCGGGAGCTCTTCGCCGAGAGCCCGTTCCCGGAGACGGGAACCACCTGGCTGGACGCGATCACCACGCTGGGCAGCGTCAACCACCAGGACACCTGGCTGCAACGGCGTGCGCTGTTCGGCCATTGGGCACGCCCGGACGGAACCTCCGGGCATCTGCACGTCCATCTGGTCAAGGACGACGGCGCGGAGGACTTCGACTTCGCGTCGGGCGTCCTCTCCACCGTGCAGAGCGGCCCGCACGTGGCCTGGCTGACGGGCTTCGCCTGCCCGGCGGGTGACCGGCACCACCACCTCGACATGATCGAGCCGGGTGACACGTTCCGCGCGCGGTCGCTGCGCCTGGTGGTCGACGCGATCGGGGCGCCGCCGGTGACGGAGACGTCCGCGGCCGACGGCGGGGTCGATCTCGACCTGGGTACGGCGCGGCTGCGCTTCAGGTCGGCCGGAGGCGGATTCGGCGGCCGCACACCGACGGTCCGGGTGGTTCCGCTCGCCGACGGGGTGCGGATCGAGGTCGTCCTCTTCGAGAGCGCGGCCCTGGTCGAGCTGGACTGGGCGACGCTCGGCGACACGTTCGCGGCGGGTTCGCTCTCCCTCGTCCCGGCCGGTGCGGAACGGGACGGGGACACCGTTCCGGGCCCGGAGGTCGTGACGGCGGGCGACTGCGCGGAGGTCCGCTGGACCACACCGCGCGGAAACCGGCTGACGCTGCGCGGCGGCCGGTCGGTCGTGTCCCGCGAGGAGCACGCCGCGCTGTACGCGGCGACGCTGGACGGTGCGGCACCGCCCTCTCCGCGGCTCTCGGACTCACGGCTGGTTCCGTGACGGTCCGGGTTCCGCCGTCCGGCCGGACGCGCCGCCGCGGGTACGCCCACCGGCCCGGCCCGCTCCGGTGCCGGCGGACTCCCGGGCGACGTCACTCCGCTGGCGCCCATGCCCGGGCCGGCCGGGCCGGGGCGCCGGTGCCCGGCAGCGGCACGGGCCGTGGCGGGAGCGGGCCGACGCCACCGGGCAGGGCCGCCTGAGTCAGGCGGCGATCCACTGACGAACTCGGCCTCCACGCCACCCCGCCCGGGCGGGGCCGGGCCGTCGATCGGCGTCCCCGGATCGACAATCCCCGCCGCCTCGAGAAACACGACCAGGTCGCGGTCGGAGTGCGCCGGGCCGAGGATCTCTTCAGGCCCGTCCCGGCCGCCGCCGGACGCACCACGCCGGCCCCCGCCGTCGCCGTCCGCCTCATGAACCGGCTCCGCGCCCCGGCCGCCGCCCTGACCCGGCGCGAGACCGAGGTCCTCGCGCCGGTCGCCGAGGGCCTGTCCAACCAGGCGATCGGCCAACGGCCCCACCTCACCGAGGGAACCGTCAAGTCCCATCTGGCCCGCGTCCGCACCAAACTCGGCGTCGTCTCCCGCACCGCCGCAGTGGCGACCGCCACCGACCTCGGCCTCGTCCGCCGCTGACCGAACCGGGCGCGAGCTGCGTCGTTGGGCGATGAGTGATCCTCGTCGAAGGTTCGACGACCTCATGACTCGGCGACGAGCCGTCGGAGCAGGCCGAGGTCCACGTCCTGCAGGCTGTGGGCGACAGTCCGGCGCGGTGCTGCGGGGATGGGGGTGAGCGAGGGCACGGCCAGGACCGTGCAGTCGGCCGCCTCCGCGGAGGCGACGCCGGCCGGGGTGTCCTCCACGGCGACGCATGCGGTGGGGTTGGCGGCGAGGGCGGCCAGAGCCGCCCGGTAGGGGTCGGGGAACGGCTTGGTGCGCGGGGTCTCCCCCGCGGCGAAGGAAGTGGTGAACCGATGCCGCCCGAGAACGTCGAGGACGATGTCCACGACGGGCCGGGGCGAGGCCGAGACCAGGGCCGTGGCCACGCCCGCGGTGTGGACCGCCGCGAGGAGTTCCACGGCCCCCGGCAGGGGGACGACCTGCTCGCGTACGAGCTGCGTGAAGCGTCGTTCGAGGGAAGCGGCGAGCCATGCCTCCCCGGCCCGGCCGACCGCGCGGGAGGCGAGGTGGGCGGCGCTGTCCTCGATCGCGCGGCCGAGGACGAACGGGAGGTCCGCGTCCGTGAGGACGAGTCCCAGCCCGAGGGCCTCCTCCTCGACCGCCTGCCGCCAGAGCCGCTCGGTGTCGACGAGTGTGCCGTCCATGTCGAAGAGGACCGCCTGGAGTTGGGTGTGCACGGAGGCTCCCTGGAGATGGGTTCGGGTGGCCCGGCCTGCGACCGGGCCCAGGGTCACGGACGGGCCCGGAGCCCGATCCGGAGGGTACGGATCTCGAACGGGCGCAGCGTGAGATGGAGCGACGTGCTCCGCGGTGTGCTCGGCCGGGTGGGCGCCGCCCCGTCCAGAGGGCGTTCCAGGAGGTCGGTCTCGGTCACGGTGTCCCACGGGACGGCTGTGTTCAGCGTGGTCCGGGCGCGTCCGCCGTGGGCTTCGTAGAGCCTGACGACGAGGTCGCCGGAGCGGTCGTCGGCGAGCTTGACGGTCTCGATGACGACGGCCTCGTCGTCCGTGGTGACGAGGGGGGTCACCTCCGTCGCCCCCGGGACGGAGCGCTCCGGAAGGTTGAAGGCGTACCCCTCGCGTACGGCGTCGGCGATGTCGGCGCCGAGGACGAAGCCGTAA
The DNA here is from genome assembly GCF_037034285.1 of Streptomyces tyrfis. Lineage (NCBI taxonomy): Bacteria > Bacillati > Actinomycetota > Actinomycetes > Kitasatosporales > Streptomycetaceae > Streptomyces > Streptomyces tyrfis. The sequence goes on from NZ_JBAGJZ010000014.1 coordinate 25,253, forward strand.
CGCAGCCGGTGTCCTCCCTGATCGGCGTCCGGGTCGGGGAAGCGGGGCGCCCGCAGCAGGGAGAGCCGGACGGTCGTGGTCGTGCCGCCGTCCCCGCGTACGTCCCGGGTGACGTCGTGGCCGTAGGTGGAGTCGTTGACCAGGGCCGCACCCCAGCATCGCTCGCCGACGTGGAGGTACCGATGGGCGCAGATCTCGAACTTCGCCGCGTCCCAGCTGGTGTTGGTGTGGGTGGGGCGCCGGACATGGCCGAAGGGGATCTCGGAGGTCGAGTGGTCGGCCCGGATGTCCAGGGGAAAAGCCGCCTTGAGAAGGCTCTCCCGCTCGTGCCAGTCGATGTCGGTGTCGATGTCGAGGCGGCGCGATCCCTCCCGCAGCGAGAGCAGCTGCCGGATGCGCGAACCGCCGAAGCCGCGCCGGACCTCCACGCCCCCGTCGACGGCGGTCACGTCGTCGACGTCCGTGAGGTCGCGCACGGTGTTGCGGTAGAAGGCGTCGATGTCCCAGGCGTCGTACTCATTGGGGAAGTCCTGGTGGAGTTGGAGCAGATTGGCGACGGCGCCGGGAGGCAGGGCTTCGCGGCCGGCGGCGAGGTCGACGGCCGAGACCACGAGTCCGCGGTCGTCGATCACGAAACGCACCAGGCCGTTGTCGAGCACGTGGCCGCCCTCGTACGGCGTCGGGGTGACCGTGGGTGCGGGGTCCCCGGTGCGGAGTACGGCGCCGAGGGCGTCGATGCCGCCCCGGGCGAACGGCGCGCCGTTGAAGACGACCGTGCCGGGCCCGGGGCCGGCCAGCGCCCGCTGTGCGGCGTCGACGAGGCCGTCCAGTTCGGTGCGGACCGCCGTGTAGGTCTCCTCCGCCTGCCGGTGCACCCAGGAGATGGAGGATCCGGGCAGGATGTCGTGGAACTGGTGCAGCAGCACCGTCTTCCAGAGCCGGTCGAGTGCGTCGTACGGATAGGGGAAGCCGGTGCGCACGGCTGCCGTCGCCGACCACAGTTCGGCCTCGCGCAGCAGGTGCTCGCTGCGCCGGTTGCCCTGCTTGGTCCGCAGCTGGCTGGTCAGCGTGCCCCGGTGGAACTCCAGGTAGAGCTCGCCCAGCCACACCGGGGCGTCGGGGTACTCCGCGTGGGCGCGGGCGAAGAAGTCGGCCGGCCGCTCGATGACGACCCGGGGGGAACCCTCCAGGTCGGCCAGTCGCTCGGCGCGGGCGAGCATCTCGCGGGTCGGCCCGCCACCGCCGTCGCCGTACCCGAAGGGCAGGAGGGAGTGGTTGGCCGGGCCCTTGTCCTGGAAGTTGCGTACGCCGTGGGCGAGTTCCGCTCCGGTCAGCTCGCTGTTGTACGTGTCCGCCGGCGGGAAGTGCGTGAAGATGCGGGTGCCGTCGATGCCCTCCCACCAGAACGTGTGGTGGGGAAACTTGTTGGTGGTGTTCCAGGAGATCTTCTGGGTGAGGAACCAGCGCACGCCCGCCAGTTTCATCAGCTGGGGCATCGCCGCGTTGTAACCGAAGGTGTCGGGCAGCCACATCTCCTCGGTCTCGACGCCGAACTCCTCGGCGTAGAACCGCTTGCCGTGGATCAGCTGGCGAGCGAGGGCCTCCCCGCCGGTGATGTTGGTGTCGGGTTCCACCCACAGGCTGCCCACGGGCAGGAACTGGCCCGCAAGAGCCTTCCGGCGCACGCGTGCGTAGACATCCGGGCGCTGGTCCTTCAGCCAGGCCAGTTGCTGGGCCTGGGACATGGCGAAACGGAATTCCGGGTGGTCGTCCATCAGATGGGTGACGTTGGAGATGGTCCTGGTGACCTTGCGCACGCTTTCGCGCAGCGGCCACAGCCAGGCGGTGTCGATGTGCGCGTGACCGATCGCGGAGACCCGGTGGGCGCTGCCGGCGGCGGGCGCGGCCAGGGCGGGGCGGAGCACCTCTCGGGCGACGGCCGCGGTTCCGGCGACGTCCTGCACGTCCACGGCGTCGAGGGCTCGTTCGACGGCGTGGAGGATCTGCCATCGGCGCTCGGAGCCTTCGGGCAGCTCGTGCATCAGCTGCCCCAGGACGTCCAGGTCCTGGGCTAGTTCCCACACCTCCCGGTCGAAGACGGCCAGGTCCGCTCGGCGGAGCCGGTAGAGCGGATCGCCGGTGGCAGCGCCGCCCGTCAGCCAGGGGGGCCGGTCCCCCGCCCGAGTCGGTGCGTGACGCGGTTCGCCGGGAAGGGGGACGGTGGGGTTGGCGGCGGCCTCGACGTAGTAGGTGAACTCTTCGCCCCCGGTCGCCGGGTCGCCGACCGGGATCCACGCGTTGCGCGGGTTGAGAGCCTTGACCACGGTGCCGTCCTGGCGGTGGACGAGGCCCTCGGTCGAGAAGCCGGGGCCGGTGACGTCGAAGCCGAGGTCGAGTACGGCCTCGACCCGCTGCCCCGCCCACTCCGGCGGAATCCGTCCGCTGATCCTGAACCAGCTGGTGGACCAGGCCGGTCCCCACCGGTGGCCGACCGTGACGGGTCGGTAGGGCGCGGTCAGTGCGTCCGGCACGGGCACGGGTTCGCCCGGGGCGTTCCAGATCTCCACCTGGAGCGGCGTGGCGTGGGTGTGGACGGCCGGTCGGATGCGTCGGTCCAGCACGCGGTCGAGCCGCTGCTCGGTGAGGCGTCGGTTGCTGTGCATGGCGTGCTCCGTGAGACGGGGGCGGTCACTCGTCGGTGGGCCCGAGGTCGGGTGTGTCACGCAGGTGGACGTGGCGGGTGGTGGCGGCGTGGAGTTCGAGGACGGTGATCTCGTTGAGTCCGGGTCCGAGGACGGGCGCGGGAACGTACAGGCTGCTCTGAGGTCCTCGGGACCAGTAGCGCCCCAGGGGGAAGCCGTTGATCCAGGTGACGCCCTTGGTCCAGCCGTCCAGGTGGAGGAAGGTGTCGGCGGGCTCGTCCACGGTGAAGGTGCCGCGGTGGAACGCCGGACCCACCGGCCGCCGCGCGGCATCGGCGGTTCGGTGGACGAAGGTGTCGGGGCGGTCGAGAGGCAGGGCGCGGCTCCGCCAGGCGGCGGGCGGGTGCCCGTTGACCGTCGTGCGGCCGAGGAGGCCCTTGCGGTCGTGGAGCCCGGGTCCGTAGTTGACGCGGCCCTGGTTCTCGACGAGTACGGCGAGCCGGGCTCCCGGGCGGGGCACGGTGAAGGCGAGGGCGTGTTCGTGGTTCTCGCGTTCCAGGACGCCGACCGGTTGGCCGTCGACGAAGACCTGGGCGCGGTCGTGGACCCGCTCGACGTGCAGTACGGCTGGTCCGGGCGTGGGCAGGTCGGTCTCGTGGAGGACGAATCCGAAGGGGTGGCCGAGTTCCTCCATGGTCAGCGGGCGGTCGGCGGCCACGGGGGTGCCGAGGGCGTCGGCCTGTTCCAGCAGGCCGGCCGTGCGGGTGAGTTCCACCGGCCCGTATGCGGCCTTGGGCGCGGCGGGCGGCACGGGCTGCGCGGGGACGGGTGCGTGGCGGGCGATGACATCGCGGAAGGCTTCGTACTTGGGGGTGGGGTCGCCGGCTTCGTCGAGGAGGGCGTCGTAGTCGTAGGAGGTGACGGTGGGACGGTAGGTGCCCTTGTCGTTGGCTCCGTTGGTGAAGCCGAAGTTGGTGCCTCCGTGGAACATGTAGATGTTGACGGAGGCGCCCGCGGCGAGCAGGCGGTCGAGGTCCGCGGCGGCGTCGGCCGCGTCGCGGCGGGTGTGGATGCCGCCCCAGCGGTCGAACCAACCGACCCAGAACTCCGTGCACATCAGCGGGCCGTGCGGCCGGTGCTCGCGCAGGGCGGCGAGCCCGGCGGTGACGCGGCTGCCGAAGCTGGCGGTGGCCAGGACGCCGTCGAGGCTGCCTCGGACGAGATCGGAGGGCTGGTCGCAGGTGAACAGGGGGAGGTCCACGCCGTGGCGGCGCAGCATGGCGGCGAGTTCGGCCAGGTAGGCGGTGTCGTCGCCGTGGGCGCCGTACTCGTTCTCGACCTGGACGGCGAGGATCGGCCCGCCGTTGCTTCCCAGGTAGGGGTGGAGCGGGGGCAGCAGGGCGCCCAGGTACTCGTCGACCGCTCGCAGAAAGCGGGGATCGCGGCTGCGCAAGGTGAGATCGTCCTCGGCGAGCAGCCAGGAGGGCAGGCCGCCGCCCTCCCATTCCGCGCAGATGTACGGGCCGGGTCTGAGCAGGACGTGCAGCCCTTCGGCGGCCGCGGTGTCGAGGAACCGGGGCAGGTCGAGACCTCCGTCGAGGTGGAACTCCCCACGGCGCGGGGCGTGCAGGTTCCACGGCACGTAGGTCTCGACCGTGTTGAGGCCCAGCAGCCGTGCCTTGCGGAGCCGGTCGGCCCATTGCTCCGGATGGACGCGGAAGTAGTGCAGGGCTCCGGAGATGATGCGGAACGGCCGGGCGTCGAGACGGAAACCGTCGTCGGCGATCTCCAGTCGGGGCATGGCTGTGGTGCTCCTCAGGGGGTACGGATCCGGTTGGTTCAGCCGAGCGGTCGGCACAGCAGGGCGTCGGGAACGCCTCCGTGGTTCCACTTCCACGTGTATGCGACGCCTGCGAGGTACTCGTCGTCGGCGCACTGGCCCTTGTAGTGGCCGGGGGCCCAGTCGCTGGCGGTCGAGCCGCCGGTGGCGGGGCGGTTGTCACCGCGGTCGAACCAGAGCGCGCGGCCGGTGGTGGGCAGGGAACCTGCCGCGGGGGCGCACAGGAGGGCCGCCATTGCGTTGCTGCGCACGCTGTAGCCGACCGCGAAGGCGTTGTCGGGGCACTGGAGCTTGTTGTATCCGGACGCCCAGTCGCCCCCGGTGACGTACCGCTCGTCGGTGACGACGGTCCAGGCGCCGTTGCCCTTCGTCGGCCGGCCGGCGTCGGTGCACAGTCCTCGGCTGTCGCTGCGGCCGAGGCCGGTCAGCCGCTGGCTGTCCGGGCAGTTGCCCTTGCGGTTGCCCGGGGACCAGTCCGGCTTCGCCAGCATGGTGGTGGAGACGTTGTAGTCGGCGTAGTCCAGGTTGAGCATGTTCCAGCGGGGGGCGGGGGTGATCCGGCCGGTCTTGCCGGGGGCGTTGACGAGCTTGTTCCAGTCGGTGGCGCGCCAGTCGCCGGCGTCCATGACACCGAGCCGTGTGCCGTCCGCGCTGTAGTTGACCATGGCCCAGGAGTCCTGCGGTGTGCCGTTCGTGTCGGTCCAGCCGACCAGAGGCCAGATGGCGAAGTCGGTGTCGTTCTTCACCAGGATGTCGGTGAAGTTGGCGAACCAGGCACGTTCCTTGGCGTCGATGCCGCCTCGGCCGGCGGCGCCGAACTCGCTGATCCACACGGGTGCGGTGAAGTGCTGGCCGGACCGGGTGACGAACAGGGCCTGGTCGTCGACGACCTGGGCGAGCTGTGCGGGGGTGAATTCCTCGTAGCGCGGGTCGTGCGTCTCGCCCATTCCGGTGGCACCGGTGTGGTTCGGGCCGGTGTAGCCGTAGAAGTGGGCCGCGTAGACGAGTTTGTCGGAGCGGATGAGGGTGTTGGACAGGGTGGCGACCGGGGTGAGCGTCGGGCGCCCGTGGGGTGTCAGGTCGGTCGGTATGCCCTGCCAGTTGATGCCCTCCATGATGACGAGCATGTCCGGGTTGGCCTGCAGGATCTTGTTCCCGGCTTCTTCCAGGGCCTTGTTGAGGTCGTGGTCGTCGCCCCAGCCCCAGTTGGGGTCGTCCCAGGTGTCCCGGCGGACCTCGTTGCGCAGATCGGCTCCGACGACCCGCTTGTCGGCCTGGTAGCGCTTCGCCAGGAACACCCAGTCGTCGATCCATCGCTGGGTGGACTGGCCGCTGTTCCACCGCTCGTTGCCGTCCAGGCCGCAGCAGAAGCGGTAGCTGGTGGTGTGGTTGTTGAGGATGACGGCGAAGCCGTCTGCGGTCAGGGCTCCGACGACGGCGTCGAGCACCTGCAACGGGGTCTTGCCCTTGAGCCGCGGGTTGGCGGCGACGGCCGAGTCCGGGACGGCGCTCGTGTCGTGGATGAGTGCGTTGGCGAACGGGAGCCGGATGCTGTTCAGGCCCAGGGCGTGGAAGTCGGCCAGGATCTGGGCCATCGGCTTCCGGTCGAGGCCGAGCGGGATGTTGTGCGACATCTGCCTCGCCTGGTGGTTGGCGACGTCGCCGACGTCGCCGCTGCCCTGCCAGGTGCCCTGGGCGCCGGCCCAGTTGCCGGACTTGAGCTTGAACCGGTCGCCGTCGGCGTCGACGACGTATCGGTCCCGGGTGGACAGCGGGGCGGTCCATGAGGCGGCGAGCTGTGCGCCGGTGAGGGCCGGGGACGGCGGTGCCGTCCCCGTGTCCGCCGCGGCGGCGGTGGGGGTGAGGGTGCACAGGAGGAGCGCGGACGACGTGGCGAGGGCCGCGGTCGCGCGTCGGAGCAGAGTGATGCGAGGTGTCACGGGGAAGCTCCTTGCGGGTGGGGGACGTGTGCCTGCCTTGTGCGTGGTGCGGAACGGTGTGGTGCGGTGGATCAGCCCTTGAGGCCGCTGGTGGCGATCCCCTCGACGATGTAGCGCTGGGCGACGAGGAACATGACGACCAGGGGCGTGATGGTGACGACGGCGCCGGCGAAGAGACCGGGCAGGTTGATGGTCTGCGAGGTGAGGAAGGTGGACAACGCGATCTGCGCGGTCCAGGCGGACGGGTCCTGGCCGATGACCAAGGGCCACAGGAAGGAGTTCCAGCTTTCGATGAAGGACAACGCCCCGAGCGAGGCCAGCATCGCCCCGGAACTCGGCAGGGCGATCCGGCGGTACAGGCCGAGCCAGCCGAGGCCGTCGAGCCGTCCCGCCTCTTCGATCTCCCGCGGGAACTGGAGGTAGAAGTTGCGGAACAGCAGGACCGCGAACGGGTTGAAGAGGCCGGGCACGATGATGCCCCACAACGTGTTGACGCCTCCCATGGAGCCGACGACGACGAATGTCGGCACGAAGGTGACCGAGCCGGGGATCATCAGCGTGGCCACCACCAGGGCGAGCAGCACACCGCGTCCCGGAACCGGAATCCTGGCGAGGGCGTAGCCGGCGGCGGAGGCGAGGAGCGTGGAGACGGGTGCGGTGACGCCGGCGATCAACAGCGAGTTGCCGAGGGACCGGCCCATGGCGACGGCGGGGTCGTCGAACAGGGCGGTGAAGTTCTCGAAGTGCATCGTCGAGGGCCACCACGTCCACTCCGGCGCCGTCAGGCTCTGGGAGTCCATCAGCGCGTTGCGGAGCATCAGGTAGAACGGCGCCATGAAGACCGCGGTCAGCAGTCCGATGAGCAGGCCGCGTGCCAGCAGGCGCACGGTTCGGGACAATCCGGGCAGGGTGATCATGCGCTTCTCATTCTCCGCTCCTGCCGAATCCGGTGAACCGTCCCTGGATCAGGGTCACTCCGACGATGAGGGCGGTGAGCACGAAGGCTCCGGCCGAGCCGAGGCCGTAGTTCTGGCTGCCCATGGCGGTGTTGTAGAGGTGGACCAGCGGTGTCTGTACGGGGGCGGTGCCGGTTCCCGACAACCCGCTGTTGAACAGGTTGTAGAACTCGTCGAAGGCCTGGAAGGCGGCGATGAACAGCAGCATCAGCACGGCGACGGCGGTGTTGCGCAGCATGGGCAGGGTGATCCTGGTCAGGAGCCGTCGGCCGGTGGCGCCGTCGAGTGCGGCGGCTTCGTAGATCTCCTTGGGGATGGCCTGGAGCCCGGCGAGGAAGAGCACCATGTAGAAGCCGACCTGGAGCCAGAGGCGCAGCGTGACGAGGACGATCCAGTAGAGCGGTGGCGAGATGGACTGCAGCCAGGGCACCGGCTCCGCTCCGAACCATCCGCCGATCATGTTGGCGATGCCCGACGGCAGGCCGTTGAACAGGCACATCTTCCACAACAGTGACGCGGCGACGTACGAGACGGCCGCGGGGATGAGGAAGGTGGTGCGCAGCAGGGCGCGGCCTCGGCGGATCCGGTGCACCAGCAGGGCGAGTCCGAGGGAGGCGGCGAAGGTGACCGGCACGATGAAGGCGGTGAACAGCAGGATCGTGAGCAGCGAGTCGCGGAACGCCTGGTCGGACAGGAGGGTCTGGTAGTTGTCGAGTCCGGCCCAGTGGCCGAGGGCGATGGTGCCGCGCGCGTCGCTGAGGCTGAGCAGGAAACTCCAGCCGATCGCGACGTACTTGAAGACGCCGAGCCCGATCAGTGTCGGCGCGGTCAGCAGTATGAACGCGATCCAGCCGGACCGGCCGACGCGGGGCCGGCCCGCACGGGCCCGGCCGGTGCGTGCGGCGCGCCGCGGGCTGGCCGCGAGGCGCCCGGCCCGCTCGGGCTTCGGCGTGATGTCGGTCGCCGGGTTCGTCGGTTTCATCGGCCGAGCTGCTTGTCGATCTCACGCTGGGCCTTCGTCACCGCGGTGGCCAGGAGGGCCGCCGGATCGCCGCCCTGCCCGCCGGCGATCTTCGCCGCGGTGGCGTTGAACGCGCTGCTCACGGCGGTCTCCCAGGTTCCCGGGTTGTGCTTCCCATACTTCGCCGCCAGTTCCACGGCCTCCTTGGCGGCGCCCGTGGAGAGCTTCTTCGCCGTTGCCGCCACGGACGTACGCGGCGGGACGTGGAAGCCGTAGCTCTCGGCGAAGTCCTTCTGCAAGTCGGACTGCTGGACCCAGAGCCACTGGACGAACTTCTTGGCCGCGGCCACGTTCCTGCCCTTGGCGTTGACGCAGCTGGTCCAGCCGCCGACCCGTACGACGGGCGCGCCGCCGGCCTTGTACGCCGGCCACGGCAGCACGCCGAAGTCGTCGCCGAGCGCGGGCGAGACGGCGGGCATCGCCCACAGGCCGCACCACTGCATCGGCACGACGCCCTGGATGAAGGCAGCGGGGTCCCACCAGTCGGTGGTGAACCCGAGCAGCAGCGACTTGTCGTCGTGCAGGCGCTTCAGACCGGTCAGCGCTTCGAGGGCCCCGGCCGAGCCGAACGCCACCTTGCCGTCGGGCGCCACGAGGTCGCCGCCGTTGGAGAAGACGTTGAGGATCGCGGAGTCGCCGATGCCGTCGTTGCCGACGAACAGGCCCTTGTTCTTCCTGGTGGTCAGGGCCTTCGCCGCGGCGACGAGTCCGTCGAAGGTCTTGGGCGGGGTGATCCCGGCCTTCGCCAGGACACTCCTGCGGTAGTAGAGCATCATGACGTCGTCGATCATCTTGACGCCATAGAGCTTGCCGTCGACGGTGACCGACTCGATGGCGTTGGTGTTGAAGTCGCTCCTGGCGCTGCCGTACACGTCGTCGAGCGCGGCGATCTGGCCACGGCGGGCGAGGGCCTCGCTGAAGTCGCCGATCTCGAAGACGTCGGGGGCCGCGTCGGTCAGCAGGGTCGCGTAGAGCTTGCTCGCGTAGTCGCCGGGAACCCAGGTCACCTTCACGGCTATGTCCGGGTTGGCCTTGGTGAAGGCGGTGGCGTAGCGGAGCGCCGCCTGCTGGGCGCCGGCCTCGCCGTAGGCGTGGTACCAGACGTTGAGGGTGGTCTTCGCTCCGGAGGAGGAGCCGCCGGTGGGGTCGGTGCTGCAGGCGGTCGTCAGGACCGTTCCGGCGGTGACGAGCAGCGATCCCGTGAGGAATCCGCGTCGGCTGAGCTCTGATCTGCGTGCGCTCATGTCGCATGTCCTTTTGTGAGGGCGTGTGCGGGGCGGATGTGCTCCCTGGCCGGCGCCCTCGTCAGTGCTTGCCGGCAGAGGAGGACGGCGGCCAGGGAGTCGTACTCGGCGGCTGCGAGGACGACGGTTGCTGCTCCGGTCATCCGGCGCCGATCGTGGATGTGGCCGCGGGCTGTGGGAAGAGGGCCTGGATGGCCACGGCGGCGCCACCCCGGGCCCACTCCTCCCAGGGCAGCGGGCGCAGCAACAGCGGGCACCGGGACGCCGCTCCGAAGGCGTGCGCGGCGTAAGCGTCCTGGATGTGGCGGCTGAACAGGTCGTAGGCGTCGGCTCCTTCGCCGCTGACGACGACACGCTCCGGGCCGACGAGGTTGACCAGCGCGGCGATGCCGATCCCGATGGCCTGTCCGGCCCGGGCGAAGGCCTCGCGGGCCGCGAGGTGGCCCTCGCGGGCCATGTCGACGGCCTCGTCGAATGTGAGACGCGGGTTCGTGGCGGCGCGGCGGACTGCCGCGAGGATCGCGTCGGTCGAGGCGATCGCCTCGACACAGCCGCGGGCGCCGCAACGGCAGAGCGGTCCGGCGGGGTCGACGCAGATGTGTCCGACCTCGCCCGCGACCCCATGGGCGCCTCTGAGCAGGTGCCCGTTGACGACGAGGGCGGAGCCGATGCCCGCGCCGATGGTGACCAGCGCGAAGTAGCCCGTGCCGATGCCTTCGCCGAACCAGTGCTCGGCGACGGTCAGGGCCCTGACGTCGTTCTCGACGGTGACCGCCAGGCCGGTGGAGGCGCTGAGCAGTTCGCCGAGCGGGACGTCGCGCCAGCCGAGGAGGCCGGAATGGCGGAGCCGGCCGCTGTCGCGGTCCACGTCGCCGTTCACGGCGACGCCGAGGTGGCGCGTACGGTCCCGGAACGCGGGCTCGGCGTCGAGCAGTTCGTCGACCAGCTCGGCGACGAGGGCTGCGACGATTTCGGGGGCGCACACGTCGAGCGGCCGGGCAGCCGTGTCCCGGATGCCGGCCCGCAGGTCGCAGACGGCGCCGAAGAGCTGGTCGACGCTGATCTTGAGGCCGACGAAGTACTCCCGGTCGGGAGCGACCGCGAGCGGGTTGACCGGTCGGCCTGCGCCGGGAGCGGTGCGCTCCGGCGGGAGTTCGTACAGGTAGCCGTCATCGATGAGGGGTCTGGCTGCCTTGGTGACCGCTGTCGAGGAGAGCCCGGTCCGCCGTGCCAGTTCCACTCTGCTGAGCGGTCCCTCCGCGAGGAGCAGGGCGAGGACCGCAGTCTCGGCGGGCGCACTGACCAGAGGCTGGGAGTGATGTCGAAGCACGGGTGCAACGTAGAGCAAATAAATAACTTCTTCCAGTATTGATTTAGGAGTTGGGACCGTCCTACGCTCGGGCCCGCCTCCGTGCCCGTCCCGGGGCCTCGGATCGCGGTGTCCGGTCGTGCCCTCACCGCACCGCCCCGGACGAGGCCCTGTTCCTCTCCGTACGTCAGGGGACCCATCCGTGCTCGCCACGCTCCCGCCCGTCACCTTCGACCCCGATCTCGGCCTCGCGGTGCTGCGCACACCGAACAGCCAGTACGCCCTCCGCGTCGCCCCCGACGGCAGCCCCCGGCACCTCCATTGGGGCGCCCCGCTCGACACCGCCGCCCTCGCCGCGATGCCGGAACCCACCTCGCCGGCCGCGAGCAGCTTCGAGGCCGAAGCCGCCGCCGACGAACTCGCACCGCAGACCGGGGCGCGGTTCGGACCGGCCGGCCTTCAGGTCCGCTTCGCCGACGGCACCCGAGGCGCCCAGTGGCGCTTCGCCGGTCACACCGTCGACGGCGGGGAACTGCGGCTGCGCCTCGACGACCGGCACCGCCCCTTGCGGGCCGAACTGTGCTACCGCGTCCGGCCCGGCACCGACGTCGTCGAGCGCTGGACGGAGCTGACCCACACCGGGGCCGCGGACGGCCCGCCGGATCCGGTTGCCGTCGGCCGGCTGGACTCGGCCTCCTGGACCGCTCCCCCGCTGACCGACTACCGGCTGAGCCATCTGGTCGGCGGCTGGAACAGCGAGTTCCAGCTCCACCGCGACCGACTTCCCGTCGCCGAAACCGTGCTGACGAGCCGTCGGGGACTCACCGGCCACCATGCGAGCCCCTGGCTGGCCCTCGACGACGGCACCGCGGAGGAGGAACGGGGCGAGGTGTGGAGCACCACACTGGCCTGGAGCGGAAGTTGGCGCGTCACGGTCCACCGCGATCCGGTCGGCCGCACCATCTGGACCGGTGGCTTCGGCCACGAGGGCCTCAGTTGGACCCTGCGGGCGGGCGAGAGCCTTCGCACACCGGTGTACGCCGGCCTCTACACCCCGCACGGCTTCGGCGCGGCCAGCCGCGCCTGGCACGACTATGTACGCGGGCACGTGCTGCCGGAGCCCGAACGGGACCGGCCGGTCCTCTACAACTCGTGGGAGGCCACCGGGTTCGACGTCGACGAGGCCGGCCAGATCCGCCTCGCACACCTGGCCGCCCGGCTCGGTGCCGAGCTCTTCGTCCTGGACGACGGATGGTTCGGCGCCCGCCGCGACGACCGGTCCGGGCTCGGCGACTGGACTCCCCGCCCCGAGGCGTTCCCCCGCGGAGTGCGTCCGCTCGCCGACGAGGTGCACCGACTCGGCATGGCCTTCGGGCTGTGGGTGGAGCCGGAGATGGTCAACCGCGACAGCGAGTTGTACCGCGCCCATCCGGACTGGGTCGTCCACTCCCCCCGCCTCGACGCGACCGAGCTGCGCAACCAGCTGGTGCTGAACTTCGCCCGGCCCGAGGTCGAGGCCTGGGCCCTGGAGACCCTCGACCGGCTCGTGCGCGACCACGACGTCGACTGGCTCAAGTGGGACGCCAACCGGCCCTTCACCGAGGCCGGCTGGGACGGACACCCCGACCCCGACCGGCTGTGGATCGACCACACCCGGGCCGTCCACCGGGTCATGGACCGGCTCCGCGCCGCCCACCCCGGGCTGCGCATCGAGGCGTGCGCGGGCGGCGGCGGTCGCGTCGACCTCGGCATCCTCGCCCGCACCGACCAGGCCTGGACCTCGGACAACACCGATCCGGTCGACCGGATCGGCATCCACCACGGCTTCGGTCAGCTCTTCCCCGCCCAGGCCATGGCCGCGTGGGTCACCGACAGCCCCAACCCCGCCACCGGCCGGCGCACACCGCTGCGCTTCCGCTTCCACGTCGCCATGGCCGGGGCGCTGGGAGTCGGTGGAGACCTGACGTCCTGGTCCGACGAGGAACTCGACGAGGCCGCCGAGCTCGTCGCCCAGTACAAGCGGATCCGCCCGCTCGTGCAGCGGGGGCAGCAGCACCGCATCACCCCGGTCGGCCCGGTGACCGCCGTGCACTACGCGGCGTCCGACGACAGCGAGCACGTGCTCCTCGTCTGGCGCCCCACGACCCGGTTCGGTGACCGCCCCGCCCCCGTGCGGCTGCCCGCACTCGACGCCGGGGCCCACTACCTGGACCTGGACCTCGACCGGGTGTACAGCGGCACCGTCCTGGTGAACCAGGGCATCGACCCGCGGCTTCCCGCCGGCGACTACGCCAGCAGCCTGATCCGGCTCCGCCGCGTCGGCCCCTGAGCAACACGCCCCCTCCACACCCACGTCCCGCCTTCCTCGCCCGCCCACGACACGTCTGGATCCGCCCATGGACACCGCGCAGGACACCCCCCGGAACACCGCCCGCGTACTGGTGGTCGGCATCGACGGCGTACGCCTCGACCTGCTCCCCGAACTCGCCACCCCCCACATCGACGGGATCGCCCGCGCGGGGTTCCTCGCGCCCGTCGAGGTGGACTCCGTGACCCCCACTATGTCGGGCCCGTGCTGGACCACCGTCGTCACCGGCGTCGGTGTCGCCAAGCACGGGGTGTGGGCCAATCGCTTCGACGGCAACCGCCTCGACGTCTTCCCCGACTTCACGACCCGTCTCGCCTACGACTGCGGGCTGCGGACCTTCGCCGTCGGAGGCTGGGCTCCGCTCTTCCTCGCGCAGCAGGGCGGCCCGCTCTTCGTCGCCCCGTCCCGGCTCGCCTACGTCGCTCCCCGCGAGGACACCCCCGAAGCGTGGGAGGAGGCGGACGAGAGGGTGACCGCCGAGGCGGAACACCTCCTCGAAGCGGACGACGACCTCCACGCGGGCTTCGTCTACCTCGGCGCCGTCGACGAGACCGCCCACTTTCTCGGCTGCGGGCAGGAGTACCGCCGGTCGATCGAAGCCGCCGACCGGCGGCTCGGCCGGTTGCTCACCGCCGTACGAGAGCGTCCCGGCCATGAGACGGAGGAGTGGACGGTCATCGTGGTGACGGACCACGGCCACCGCGACGAAGGGGGCCACGGGGGACGCAGCCCGCAGGAGCGTATGGCCTGGATCGCCGCGCGCGGTCCCGGTCTGCCCGCCGGCACGACTCCGTCGGCCCTCCATCACGCCGATGTCGCCGCCCATGTCTACACAGCCCTCGGCATCACACCCGACGCCCACTGGACCCTGGACGGCAGCGCGTTCACCGCCTGATCCGACCGGAGGACCTCCGTGAACGCCCCCTCGCCGCTCGGCGCGGCGGCATCCGTCGCGGCGCCGCCCTTCGGCAACCAGTGGTGGCAGGGCCCCTGGCCCGCAAGCCGCCCGCCCCACAATGTGCTCGCATGCGGGGACCGACGCTGCGTGCAACGATGGAAGCGGGTTTGTCCGGCCGGCACGCGGCGGGAGGAATGACCATGGAGATCAAGCCGCAGGCGGCCGTCATCGCCAAGGACACCGACCAGCTCGAACAGGGGAAGTACGGCCCGATTTTCCCGAAGACACCCGCGTGTTACGGCTTCACCATCGTCGCGAGGGTGAAGCCGGGCCGGGCTGAAGCCATGCGGGAATACGGCTGCGCCCTGGCCAGAGCGCTGGAGAGCGATCCGTATCTTCTCGCGCCGTTGAAGCTGCACTACCTGCGTTGGGTGCTCTTCGACGATGACACGCGTTTCATGTATCAGGGGATCTTCGACACCGATTTCGACAAGTACACCGAGGACGCCATCGCGCTGTTCGGCAAGGCGGGAGTGAGCACTGCTTTCGAGAATCTCGAAGGGTTCCCCGAGGACTGGAGAACCAACCCTGAGGCGTTCGTCAGGTTCGTGCGTCAGCACCACTGCCCGAGCTTCATCGAGTACGGAGAGTACCCCTACGTCACCGCCGACGAGATCAAGAAGGCGCTACGCGTCAAAAACGCCCTGTCGGACATGCTCGACCAGTTGCAGTGAGAAACCCGCGGCCTGTGCCGAGCGCGGGCCGGCGGACAGATGGCCGGCCGACCGTTGAGGGAGGCGGAATGGACGAGGTCACCACCGCCCGCACGTACAACCAGAATCACGTCCCGCGCCCCCCCACTCCTGGCCGGCGGCGGGTGAGCATCTACGTCTCGTGGAGCTACCCTGCCGAGGCGGGCAGGAACCCCGCCGAGCTGGACAACCGGTTCTCCACGATGACCGAGGTCCGGCGGGTGACCTGGCCCGCCTACGAGGACCCGAAGTGGTCCGACCCGCTGCGATTCCAGCAGGGCATCGCGGGATCGCTCGAGCTGTTCTTCCTGGCCTGGGTGCCGTTCCAGCAGTTCGTCGAGGAAACCACAGGACACCCCGTCCCCGTGTACCAGCGCATCGACCAGGCCGGTTTCCGCACCCCGCTCGACGAGCGGGTGCTGGCCGACACCGACACCCTGTTCGTGTTCGGGCTGGACCACATGGTCACCGGCCAGGAGGCGGAGCCCGGCGAGATCGAGGCGCTGCGGGCGTTCCTCGGCCGGGAGGACGCCCGTCTGATCCTCGGGCCCCATCATGACGTGGGGGCGTCGGACGACCTGGCGGTGCGGGACATCGAGTACCACCATCACGGCGATCCCCTGGTCCCTCGGCAGCAGCGCTTTGCCGGATACCTCCGGGGCGTGATGCGCGGGCTCGGCGTGCCGGTGGAGAACCGCTACGGGTTGCGGCCGGCCGTGCGGGAGCGGAACCGGATCGCCCCGTTCTCCGCGTTCAGAGACCTGGACGCCAAGGGGTGGCTGGAAGGAGTCACCAACTTCAACTTTCACCAGCACCTGCCGCACTACGCCGTGACAACGGACGAGCCGGACATCGTTCACGTCCTGGCCATGCAGCCGATCGACACCGCCAGGCCGCATCCGTTCACCGAAGCCGGCAACAGCGCGTTCAACATGTTCCTCTGGATGCCTCCGGAAGGTGAGCGGATCGGCGACGTCCTGCTCGCCGACTCCACGATCTTCAGCACCTTGTTCGGCGGCGATGAGAGCCTGCGCAATTTCTGGCGGAACCTCGTCACCAGGTAGCGACGAAAGCCACCGCGGCGAGGAGGCGATTTCCGTGAGCGGAAGGCGAGTGGCACTGGAGCTCGACGACATTCAGCGCGGAGTGCTCGCTCCCCGGCCGACCCCGTACGCGGCGACCTATCTGGCGTTCCACATCGGTGACCGGGCGCACGGGAGGGAGCTGATGCGGCGCGCGAGCGAGGTGGTGACCTCGGTCGCCGACTCGGCCAACCCCTTGGGGGAGACGTGGGTGAGCGTCGCGGTCACCTGCCACGGGCTGGAGGTCCTCGGTGTGCCCAGCGCCTCGCTGGAGACGTTCGCGTGGGAGTTCCGGCAGGGGATGGCCGCCCGCGCCAGAGCGCTGGGCGATGACGGCGAGAGCAGCCCCGAGCACTGGGAAGCGCCACTGGGCACCCCGGACGTCCATGTGGTGTTCACCGCGGTCGCACCCGACCCCGAACGGCTGGAGGCGGCCGTCGAGCGGGCCCGCCCCGCCTACGACCAGCTCACCGGGGTGACCGCGGTCTGGCGGCAGGACTGCTACGCGCTGCCCACTGGGACCGAGCACTTCGGCTACCGCGACGGCGTGAGCCACCCGGTCGTCGAAGGCAGCGGCATCGCGGGGTCGAACCGGTTGGAGGCGCCGTTGAAGGCGGGCGAGTTCGTGCTCGGCTACCGGGACGAGATCGGCGGCGTCCAGATGCCGCGGCCGGAGGCGCTGGGACGCAATGGCAGCTACGCGGTCTTCCGTAAACTCCACCAGGACGTCGCCTCGTTCCGCCGCTACCTGCGTCAGGCCGCCACCGGCCCTGAGGACGAGGAACTGCTGGCCGCCAAGATGATGGGCCGCTGGCGCAGCGGAGCTCCGCTGGCGCTGAGCCCGCACCACGACGACCCCGCTCTCGGTGCGGATCCCTCCCGACGCAACACCTTCCTGTACGCGCGGGAGGATCCGGCGGGATTCGTCACCCCTGCCGGTTGTCACATCCGCCGGGCCAATCCCCGTGACGCCTCGGTGGCGGGCGAGGTGCGACTGCACCGCATGATCAGACGCGGCGCCGTCTACGGCCCGCCGCTGCCCGACGGGGACCTGGAGAACGACGGGGTGGACCGGGGGCTGATGTTCGCGTTCATCGGGGCCCACCTGGGGCGGCAGTTCGAGTTCGTCCAGTCCCAGTGGATGAACGACAGTGTGTTCTTCGGCGCGGGCGATGCCAAAGACCCCGTCGCCGGATCTCACGACGGCAGCGGTGACTTCACCATTCCCCGGCGGCCGGTGCGTCGGCGCCTGCCCCCGCTGCCGCGGTTCGTCGTCACCCGCGGCGGCGAGTACTGCTTCCTGCCCGGTCTGCGCGCCCTGGGCTGGCTCGGCAATCTGCGGGACTGACCGTCCGCGGGGCGCGCCCCGGCACCGGCCCGAGACGGCTCCGCAGGCCCGAGGGGGTCGCCTCATGGAGACACTGCATCTGCTGTTCAACGCCGTCACTGTGATCTTCATCGCAGCCACCATGTTTGCCGCTGGTCTCGGAACCACCGTCGCGGCCCTGCGGAGCGTCTTCGCCAACGTCCCCCTGCTGGTGCTGACCCTTCTCGCCAACCTGGTGGTCGTCCCGCTGCTGGGCTGGGGCATCGGCATGCTGTTCGGCCTGCCCACCGCGGCGTTCATCGCCCTCGTCCTGGCTGCCTCCTCACCGGGCGGGCCCTTCGGGGCGAAGCTGGCCATGGTGCAAAGCGGTGATGTCGTCGCGGGCGCGGCCGTGCAAGTGCTGCTGGCCACCATCGGCAGTCTCACTTTCGCCCCCACGGCCAACGGGATCCTCAGCGCCTCCGGTGTCGGCCGGGGAGTCTCCCTCGATGTCGCGACACTGGTGGGAACCGTGGCCCTGCTGCAGCTCCTCCCGTTCGCAGTCGGCCTGCTGCTGCGCCACTGCGCAACGCCCACCGCACGAGCGTGGCACCCCCCGGCGACCGCGGTCTCGAACGTGTCTTTCCTGATCGTGCTGGCGGGCATGCTTCTCGGGAACTGGCATGACGTCCTCGCCCTGCTCGGCTCGCTCGCCCTCCTGGCCGGCTTCGTCCTCGCGGCCGCCGCCTTCGCTGCCGGCACCCTGCTCGCCACCGGGCCGCCGGCGCGCCGCACCACCATGGGAGGCATCGCCGCCGTACGCAACGCCGGGCCCGCCCTGGCCGCGATCGGCATCGCCTTCGACGGCCGGCCCGCCATCCTCGGCGCACTCGCCGCGGTCCTGCTCAGCGGCCTGGCAGCAGCCCTCCCGATCGCCGGGGTGCTCAACAGCCGCAGGAACCGCCCCCCGGCGACCTGACGGGCACGCCGACCAGGACACCGCCTTCCGTCGGCTGTTCCCGCGCCCTGCGCCGCCGACGGCCTTGCCGAATCGACCCGGCAGCCATGCCCACGGCGTACCGGAGGACGTCCCCCAGGTGGCGGGCGGGCGTCATGGTCGATTGTGTGGCGTGAGCCGTGCTGCGCTCAGCGGTGCGGTGACCGCCGGACGGACAGGACCGCGACATCGTCGTGCTGGCCTCCTCCCCCGGCGTACGCGCGCGCGTCGTCGTAGAGGGCACGCGGCAGGTCGGTGGGTGAGAGATGTACGCGCTTGGTGAGGCGTTCGTCGAGGGGGTAGAACGTGCCGTCGGCGGCGCGTGTCTCGGTGAGCCCGTCCGTGGTCAGCAGCAGGGTCGCACCGGGCGGGAAGGCGAACCGGTCGACGGTCGCGGGTCCGGCGGCGAGTTCGGCGAGACCGAGAGGGACGCCGGATGCGAGGGCCGGCGTGGTGACGGTGGCATCGCGCAGCAACTGCGGCGGAATGTGCCCGCAGTTGATGACCTGTACCTCTTCGTTGGCGTCGATGTCGACGATGAGCGCCGTGACGAACCGTTCGTCCTCGCCGGTCTGCGCGGCGTAGGCGTTGTGCTGTACGACGGAGGCGTCGAGGGCATCGACGAGCCCGGTGAGGGCGGGTTCCCGGTGGGCCGTCGCGCGGAAGGCGCCGATGACGGCGAACGCGGCGCCGACCGCGGGCAGGCCCTTGCCCTGGACGTCGCCGATAAGGATCCGGGTCCCCCACGGAGAGACCACGACGTCGTAGATGTCGCCGCCGACGAGCCGGTCCTCCTGCACGGGCTCGTACACCCCGTCCACCAGGACGTCGTCGGTGATCACGGGAAGGGGGCGCAGGATCTGGCGCTGCATCGCCGCCGCGGTGGAACGCAGTCGCAGGGTCTCGCGCTCGCGGCCGATTCGACGGTGGCAGGCGTAGACGGACGCCGCGCCCAGCGCGAGAGTGAGCAGCATCATGAGGATCC
Source organism: Streptomyces tyrfis (assembly GCF_037034285.1). Lineage (NCBI taxonomy): Bacteria > Bacillati > Actinomycetota > Actinomycetes > Kitasatosporales > Streptomycetaceae > Streptomyces > Streptomyces tyrfis. Next base: position 44,593 of record NZ_JBAGJZ010000014.1, read on the forward strand.
TGTCGAGCCACGGCCGCCCGTCACCGTGCCGGACCAGCATGGTGACGACGACCACCAGTGCGGTCCATGCGGACACGAGCTTCGTCTGGCGCACGGTGCACAGCGCTGACGCCGCCGCCGGCAGGAACACGAGGAGCCCGAGAAGCCACACCGGGGACGCGGAGAGGGCGCCGAGAACCATCACCAGGAGCGTCACCGACACCGCGCCGATCGTCACTTCGGCGTCGCGCGGTGGTTCGATGGCCTCGAGGGGACGGGGGGAACTCTTCGGTTGCTTACGGAGCACGGGACCTCCCGGGCAGACAGTGCACTCCCCGTACCGTAAGGGCTGTCCCGTAATCCGTGGTGGATCAGCGTGCGGCGTCAGATGTGGTGCATCGCAAGGCGGAGAGGCGCCCGCATACGGGACATATGCGGGCGTTCCGACAACGCCGCGAGGCGCCGCGGCTATGTCGTCGCACGCCCGCCAGGGATTACGGGACAGCCCTTAAGCAGACCCGGCCGTGGGCGGGCCGCGCCCTGCCGGACAAAGTCCCTGCGCTGTGACCAGCACCGCATGCAGGGTGCACGGCCTGTGCACTCCTGCGGTGGTTCCCGGGACTCCGGATGGCCGGGCCGGTCGGGGCGAACCGGCTCTGGGCCGGGCCGGCCGGGCGTGCCGTATCTGCCCGGGGCGGGCAGGCGGGCCCGGGTACGCCGCTTGCGCCTTGGACGCCCTGGGCGATGCTCCGGTCCGGGGTGCTGCGGGCGTCAGGTGGTGCGTTTGCAGCTGCTTGCGGGTGGTGTCGAGGCCGGAGGCGGATCACGTGTGGGCAGCAGGTGGCCGGGCGGGCCGCCCGTTGTGGGGAGGCCCGCCCGGCCGGACTGCGTGGCTACCGGACGTCGTAGGCGCGGGTGATGGTCTGGGTGACCGCGTTGCCGTTGGCGTCGGTGAAGGCGGCCTTCAGCATGACCTGCTTGCCGGAGGCTCCGGTGTGGTCGAGGACGGCCGTCCACTTGCCGTCCTGCTGCTCGGTCGGCGCCTGGGTCCAGGTGGTGCCGCCGTCGTAGGAGTAGGACAGCGATGCCGCCTTGACAGCGCCGGGGGTGTACTCGGCGTGGCCCTCGACCGACAGACCGACCTTGATGCCCCTCTGCGCGGGCAGCGTGTTCAGGCCGTCCACCGGCACGTCGTACGCCGGGTGGAGGATCGGCAGGCCGCGTGAGTAGACGTCCGGCTCCCGGTGCGAGCGGAAGCTCCAGGTGGTGTCCGCGGCGGTGGAGCGCAGCCAGTTGCGGTCCCCGGAGTAGATCTTCTCCAGGTGCTGGGTGAGCTCGTACACGGAGTCCTCGTCCGGCACCTCGAACACGCCGTAGGGGTAGGCGAGCCGGCCGATCTGCTCACCATTGCGCTTCAACGTCAGGTTGCCGATGTCGCCGAACGACCCGCCGTAGGACCAGTGGTCGCCGGAGCCGTCGACCCAGAGAGCGTTCTGGATGCCGAACAGGTTGCCCTGCCGCTCGGCGGCCAGCATCAGCCGGCCGTCGGCGTCGCGCGCCGCGCCCGGCCGCAGGGGGCCGCCGTACCACTCCTCGGCGCTCCGCTGTCCGGCCCTGTAAGTGCGCTCCTGGTCACCCATGAACGCGGCGAACGGGAAGCTGGTCATCGCACCGTGGTACCAGGCGTCGTCGCCGGTCGTGTAGTAGGCGGTGCGGGTGGCGGGCGCGTGGACCTGGCCGTACGCGCTCACCGGGATGTAGGCACCGCTGCTGCCGGAGGGGCGGATGAACAGCGCGTCGATGTAGTCGGCCTCCTTGCCCATGGCGTTCCACGTTTCGGTGACCTGGGCCAGCTTGGTGTCCTTGGGCTTGTAGACCTGGTCGGACTGCAGCGGACCCGAGGTCGGGAACGACAGGTTGTAGACGTAGGGCGAGCCGTTCTCGGAGCCGCTCGCGCGCCAGGTGGGCCGGAACTCGAAGGTGCCGTTCTTGGCGCGTCCGTCGACGTCTGCGTAGAACCTCTGGACGGTGCCGTCTGCCGTGAGCGTTCCGGATACCTGCCAGGTTTCGTCCCACGTGCGGGCGTAGCTGAACGTGGTGTTGTTCACCGTCGAGGGCCGGTCGGTGTGCAGGCTCAGCCGGTGGGCCTTGCGGGCGTCGAGGACGACGGTGGTGTCGTGGCTGATCCGCAGCTGCGGGTTCGCGAGGTAGCTGACCGATTCGGGCGCGTTGTTCGCGTCGTTCGTCGCCACGAAGCTGCTGAGGGCATAGTCGCCCGGGCGCACACGGTACATCTGCTCGGCCGCACCCTGGTTTTTGCGGCGCTCGCCCTTGTCGATGTCGAGGCTGACGAGGTCCAGGGAGGAGGTGCCGGTCGCGGGCTTGCCGTTGCGGTCGATGACCTTGACCCGGAGGGTGAACGTCTCCGGCTGGACGTAGAGCGTGACGGGCACGGAGATGTGCGCATCGCCGCTGGTGGCCAGGATCCGGCTGGTGACAGCGCCGTACTGGGCGTCCTTGAGGCGGGCGGTGGGGTCGATCCGCACCGGCACCTGAGCGGTGGCCCCCGCGGGGACCCTCACCTTCTTCTGCTCCAGCTTGATGACGCCGGAGTTGACGTCGCTGCCGTCGCTGCCGTGCACCCCGCTGACCTTCAGGTTCAGGGTGAGGTCGCTGCCGCTGATGTTGGTGAAGGGCACCTGCACGGTGGTGCGGTCCGAGGCGTCCTGCGGCCAGTTGTAGCTGCCGGCCTGGACGGCGGGCGCGGAGAGCACCTTCTGGTTCACGGCGCCGAACACGTCGAGGACCCCGCCGCCGGTCTGGTCGGCGCCCGCGACCTTGCCGCCGGTGCGTGCGGAGGAGACCAGGGCGGCCTTGATCTGCTGTGCGGTCCAGTCCGGATGGGCCTGACGGACGACGGCCGCGGCGCCCGCGACATGCGGGGTGGCCATGGAGGTGCCGGACATCGTCCGGTAGGCGTAGACGCCGCGGCCGCCCGCTGCGGCTGCCGAGATGTCGACGCCGGGGGCGGCGATCTCGGGCTTGAGGGTGTGGGTGACGGCCACGGGGCCGCGGCTGGAGAACTGCGCGGTGGTGTCGTCGCGGTCGACGGCGCCGACGGTCAGCACGCCGGGCACGCAGCCGGGCGAGGAGACGGTCTCGGCGCCCGGACCGGCGTTGCCGGCGGCGACGACGAACAGGGTGTGCTTGTTCTTCGACAGCTCCCGCGTGGCCTGGGCCATCGGGTCGCCGCAGTCGCCGATCGTGGGGTTGCCCAGGCTCATGGAGACGACGTCGGCCTGCCGGTCGACGGCCCACTGCATACCCGCGATGATCCAGGAGTCCTGGCCGTAGCCCTGGTCGTTGAGGACCTTGCCGACGAGCAGGGAGCTACCGGGGGCGACGCCCTTCTTGCGGCCGTCACTGGCCGCTCCGGACCCGCCGACCGTGGAGGCGGTGTGGGTGCCGTGCCCCTGCCTGTCGTCGGTGGTCTTGGAGTCCGTGAAGTTCTTTGCCTCGGCGACCCTGCCCACCAGGTCCGGGTGCTCGGCGTCCACGCCCGTGTCCAGCACGGCGACCTTGGTGCCCTTGCCGTCGTAGCCGGCAGCCCAGGCCTCCGGCGCGTGCACCTGAGCGGTGGACCGGTCCAGTGTGGCCTCGACCTTGCCGTCCAGCCACAGCTTGTTCACCGTGGAGCCGGAACGTGAGCGGGCGTTGGTGATGTCCTGCCAGAAGGCGGCGGCGGTGTCCTTGCCCGCCCTGAGCGCGACACCGTTCACAGCCGGGAGGCTCAGGCTCCGCTCGGCCCCGCGAGGAGCCGCTGGCGCGCTCGCGGCAACGCTCACACTGTTCCGGTAGGTGGCGATAAGCGGCAGCGCGTCGGTGTGCGTGTCATCGTATCCCTGGCGAATGAGCCCAGTGACGTTGAACAGTTGCTCGTCGACCTTGCCCTCGGCGATCGCCTGGGAGGCGTGCTCCGGGTAGACGTAAAGGTCCTCGCCCATCTGATAGGTCTGGGCCATCGGCTGCGTACCGTCCTCGCGGGGCAGCACGGCCGCCGAACTGCGGCCTGACGCGTCCGTGGTCACCAGTACCTTGTCGCCGGTGATCAGCGTGACCGTCACCTGCTTGCCGCCCGTTGCGGCGGTCCCGCTGCCGATGACTGGCCTCTTCCCCGAGGTCCCGTCAGGTGGCATATCCGCCGCCCCGGAAGGCGCGACTGCGGTGACGGCCAGAACGGTGGCGGTCGCCGCGCCCAAGGCTATACGGGTTATGGGGCGCATGAATCTCCTCGTTGACGCTGTGAACATGCCATGCTGGAGCCGCAGCCTGGCAGACTTGCGGATTGCGTGGGGGACGCCGGGCGTGGCGGGTTTCCCGCATGACGGGTCTCCGCCACAAGGTCACATCTGGTGGTTCGTCGGCTCCGTGAGGCTTCGGGGGCCGATGGGGGGACGTCCGGCCGACACGGCGTTGACCTGCGGACAGTCGGCTTGCCGGACGTGGACGATGCGGGGATCGACGGATCTCACGTCAGGCCTCTGAAAGAGGGGGCTCATGTCGGGCCGTCGTCGCCGGTGGACCGCAGCTGCCCCGAGTCCGAGCACCGTGTGATCGTCGATCGCCTCGGCACCCCACTCGCCGTACGCCTGACCGACAGGATCCGGCGTGACATCCCCCGGCCGTGAAGCAGGTATCCGCGCCAGGAGTTGACGGCGGCCCTCACAGGGTGACCCGCAACAGGCGCAGACTCCTCGGCCCTCAGACCGACGAGGTCAAAGCCAGCCCGCACGTGCGGCGTGCCACCCGAGTTGCAGGCGCGAATCCGCTCTGGCAAGGTCCATCAGACGGCGTGTCCTCCGCTCCACGGTGCGCAGGGAGACGCCGAGTTGGGAGGCCGTCCGCCGGTCGGAGAATCCTGCCAGCAGCAGGGCGAGGACGTCGAGCTCCCCCTTGGTCGGCTGCTGATCGACTGTCTGCTCCGCGTGCACACCCGTGGTGGTGATGCGCAGCGGCCGGGCACGGGCCCATTCCATCTCGAAGAGATGGACCAGGGCTGCCAACAAGCCGCTGCGGTGCACCACGATCGCGCTCGGCTCGGCGTCGGAGTCCGCCGTGTCCAGCGGCACCATGGCGCGTTCCCGGTCCGAGACGACCAATTTCAGTGGCAACGAGTCGACCAGCCGGAGCTCAAGGCCTGCCTTGATGGCCGCACGCGCATCCCTCGCAACGTTGGGAGTGTCGAGGTAGTCCTTGACCGCCACGGCCCGGAAGTCGACTCCGCGATCCAGCACAGAACTCTCCGACATGCCGGTTTCCTCGCGGGGCACCGCGACGGGCGCGCCGACGAGGAAGACGAGCAGCTCCCGCTGGGCTCCGCGCTGAAGTTGATGGAACCGGTGGGCGACCTGCTCCATACCGACGACCACCTCCACGACACCACTGGCGGAGTGCACGGCGGTATTGCGGTACTGCTCGATGAGCATGGAGAACGCGCTCTCCGCCTGGTGGAGCGCATTACGCTGTTCGACCAGGAGCGGGGCCAGGGCCACAGAGGGCGGAGCAAGGCGGTAGCGGACGGACCGGGACCCGGTCGGCTGCCCGGCCGAGCCGGATTCCTCGCGGTCCGGCTCGGTGGCGACCGATACCAAACCCCGTGTCTCCAAGTCCGCCAGGACGCGGGAGGCCTCGGCCACGACGATTCCAGTCTGCCGGGCGAGGTCGTGCGCGGAGGCCGTCGGCTGGGCCATCAGTGCCGTGTAGACGATCTCCTCGGCCGGCCCCAGTCCCAGCGCCTGCAGCATCCGGTCCTCCTCGCGGGGCAACTGCGGTGTTCGGTCCTTGTCACAGCTCGTGTGGACCGAACGGATTCTTTTCCCCGAACCCTATCTCGCTGCCCGGTCTCACCCGAGATTCCTTCGGCGGGCAGGCGGTGAAGGAGGTGCCGTCCAAGGGCCGGTGGGGGTCGGGGTTGATGTCGAGCGCGGCGTGGACATGGGCGGCGACGTCGACGTGGCTGAGGTCGACAGGCGCCCCGATCGTGGCGGCCGCGCTCGCCGCTCGCCTCGGCCGCTTCGGCGGGGCCGGCGGCGCCTACCCGTGACGGGCCGCGAGCGAGGGATTCCTCGGCGGGCCGACGCAGGCCGTGAGCTCGGGCTGCGCCCGCACTACGACAAGACGTCCGTGTCGCACTGGATCGCCGGGTCCGTGCCCGGGCCGGAGGTGCGGCCTGCCATCGCCGAGGCGTTCTCCCTGCTGCCGGCAAGGCCCGTGACCTGCGCCGAGATCGGGTGGCCGCCGGCAGCGGGCGGGGGCTGGAGTCGGTGCCGGCGGAGATCGAGAGGGTGCGGTCCCAGGCGGGGCGCCTGGCCGAACGAGGCTGGCTGGCCTTCTCTCCGTCCGGACGGACGGTTCACACCGCGGCAGCCCACCGTGTCTGTTCCTGCCGCCACCGGGAAGCCGAGCGGGCGAGGCGACGGCTCATGAGCATGGCCGGGGAGAAGGAGATGAACGCCTCGCTGCTGGCGGGCAGTGTCTCGAAGTCCCGTAGCAGGCGGGGCGAGCGCATCGGCCACCCCAGCGTGCGCTCCACTACCCACCTTCTTGGCCGTACCACGAACCCCTTCATGTCATCGCCGCGTTTGACGATCTGTAGCGTGAGCTGGGGTTTCTTGGTCCTTGACCCCGGATCTCGAACGCGTCTATGCGGCTCGGGTCAGGGTGGTTGATGTCGAGTGGAGGTGCAGGGCCACTCCACGCCCGGGGCAGTCCGCCGGAGACCGTGCCGCCCCGGACATCCGACCCAGCCGCACCAGTACCGCTCCTGGCCGCCCACTCACCGAGAATCCCCCGTGCGTGGCCCGGTACGACACCACCCGGCCCGGAGGCTGAAGTCACAAGTGCACCGAAGCCACCGCCGCCACCGGGAGGCCGTTGGATCTTCATGGGCAGTGGCCAGAACCGACCGCCGGGCTCGGCGGCGAACCCGGTGGCGAGGGCGGCGAGGAACAGCGACCGTCTACCAGTTCACCGGTCCGGCGTGCGCTCCGCCGAGCGCACGCCGGACCTGCTCATGCGGGATCAGGCGGGGCAGGCTCCGAGGTCTTCCCAGACGCCCCATTCGCCGGTGGTGCCGGGTTCCTCGCCCTGGACCCACCACTTGGCGCGCCAGTTGTGGCCCTTGTGGGAGACGGTGTCGCCACCGTTGTAGACCCTGCTGGAGCTCCAGGCCGTCGCGGTGCAGCTGCCTGGGTCGGTGCCGCCACCGTCACCGCCACCGGTGCCGCCGATGTTCACGTCGATGCAGGAGTAGAAGGCGTTGCCGGTGTCGGCCACGTTCCAGACGGCGAGCACCTTCTGCTTGCCGGTGAAGCTGCCGAAGTTCACCTCGTGGCTGACGTCGGGAGCGGGCTGGGCGTTGTTGCCGCTGAACTCGCCGATCTTCGTGTTGCCGATGAAGTACTGCCAGTTGGAGGTGGCGTGCCGCGCGGTGTGGTGCCACGTGAAGGTGTATGTGGAGCTGACGGGGGTGACGCGCCAGCCCTTGTTGTCGTCGTCCAGCTCGGCGAACTGGGCGTTGCCGCCGCTGCAGCTCTTGAGGCCCTTCGGCCCCTCGACGCTCTGCGGCTCATACTTGATCTGACCGCACTGGACGACGCCCGCGGCGCACTGGTCCTGGCGGCTGTTGGGCGAGGTCACCCAACCGTGGGCACTGGCGGAGCCGGCCGGAAGGCTGACGGCGAGCAGCGGAGCGACCAGGGCCCCGACGGCGACAGCCACCCGTCTTTTCATGTTCATGACATGCACTTCCTTCGATGCGTTTGCCGAGACTTGGTCCAGACCCGCGGCGCGTTAGGTCTAGACCATAGCGGCGAACGGGGCCCGGTCAAGAGGTAGCGCGCAGGTCGGGGCAACTTCGTGGGCCGCGCCCCGCTCGGGCCCGGGTGCCGCGTTCGGTGCGTGCACGGGAAGACGTCGCGTGCTTGCCCCGGCCCGGGACACACCACTCGGCAGCGAGGACGGACAGCGCCGGTGGTCACGCGACTGGTGTCGCGCGACGCCCCGATGTGCGGGCCGGTGAAGAAGGAGTCCGCGCGATACAGAGCGGCCAGAGCAGTCTGCTCCGAGGCCCCGGCCGTGACCGGTCGGTGAGCAGGGTCGACACGCCAATGCGCAGAGCGCAGAGAGGTCCCAGGTGCCGTCACCGCGCCCGGGACCTCGTACGTGTCGATGCTGTCGGCAGGGCGGCCGTGAACCCACGGAAACGACAGGGGTCACGGTCGCGGGCGGGCAAGTGTCATCGGGTCGGCGCGGTACCCGGCCCACATGCCGGACGGGTGGACGAGGCGATCACGGTCGTCGAACCTCACCTCGTGGAGGCGCGGGTGCCGTCCCTGCCCGACGCGCCGGTTACTCGACAATCCGGCCCGGGGCGAGCTCGGATGAACTCAGCGCGGGTCCACTCGCCATCAGTTCGCTTCCCCCTGCGGACGGGATCGCTCGACCGCGTTGTCGCCGCCCCCCTTGAACTGGGCCCGCTCGGCGCGGGCGCGGCAGTAGCTGTCCGCGGCGGTCTGCCGGGTACGCGTCGGCCGGCGGGCACGGCCGCGGGCGCCGATCGGTGTCGGTCGGCTCGGGCTCCGGCACCGTGCCGGGAGTCGGGATCGCAGGGTGCCGACAACCGTGCGGCCTGCCGAGGTGTTGGCGGCCTCGAAGACGTGGGCCTGCTCGTGGCGGGTCTTCGTCGCCCAGGCCGACGGTTTCCGGCACACGGTCAGCCGGCCAGAGTCCGCGTACGTCCGCGGACCGGTCCCATACGCCGGGGTCCATGCAGAAGACCGTGGAGCTGCCCACGGACCGTCATGCCGGCCCGTGGGCAGAGGTTCGGTGAGCGCCGAGCAGGTCGAAGAACGGTGCGATGACGCCCCGGCCGACTCCCGTCGGGCGGAGACTCCGGCTCCGGAGCAGCCGCCCGTCCGGCAACGGCGACCCGCCGGGGTCGTCGGATGGGCGGCCAGGGAACCGGTTCGCCACGGCGCCCGTCCGGGCTCCGGCGTCAGTCGCGTTCCACGTCCACGGTGGTCAGGCGGGCATATCGTTGCGGATCGGTGCGCCGGATGTGCCGGGCGACGACGAGTCCGACGCAGAACACCACGGGCAGCGGGACGAGCAGTCCGATGTTGACCGCACCGGAAGCCCCGGTGAGCAGGTCGAACCGCAGGACCGCGAGGACCGCGAGCACGGTCAGCCCGAGACAGGAGAGCAGCGGCGCCCACTGCGCACGGAAGACGGAGACCCCCCGCCGATCGCGGCGGAAGAAGCCGTACACCGCCAGGGCGGCGAGTGCCTGCATCACCATGATGCCCAGGACTCCGGTGCCGTTCGGCCACAGGAACACCACTGCGTACGGGTCGGCGCCGCTGAGGGCCCCGATGGCGATGAAGGCCGCCGCGAGGAGGCTCTGGACCACCACGGCGGTACTCGGGGAGCCGCTGCGGGACGAGACACGGGCCAGCGGGCGCGGCAGCAGCCCCTCGCGACCGAGGGCGTACATGTAGCGGGCGGCGGCGTTGTGGAAGGCCAGGGTGGCGGCGAAGGCGCTGGTGATGATCAGCAGATGCATGCTGTCGGAGAGCCATGGGCCGACGAAGCGGCCGGCCGCGCTGAACACCATGTCGGGGCCGTCGACGCCACGCGCGACCCGCACGGCGTCCTCGGCGCCGAAGGCGCCCATCACCACCCACACGGCGAAGGCGTAGAAGGCGGCGAGGAAGCCGACCGCCATGAAGGTGGCCCGCGGCACCGTGCGCCTGGGCTCCCGCGCCTCCTCGGCATAGATCGCGGTCGCCTCGAACCCGGTGAAGGCGCCGATGGCCAGGACGAACATGCCCGCGACCCCCGCGCCGCCCAGCGACGCCGGGTTCAGCACGGCGGGGTCGAGTGCGGCGGTGCCCCGGTGATTCAGCACGCCGCCTTCCAGGATCAGCAGGACGACGACCTCCAGGACCAGCGCGATTCCCAGCACCTTGGCGCTGAGGGTCACCCGGAGCCAGCCGAGGACACCGACGGCGGCGATACAGACCGCCGACCAGAGCCACCAGGGTGCGCCGAAACCGGTGAGGTCCTCCACACCACTCGATGCGAAGAAGCCGAAGCAGGCGACGAGCCCGATCTCCACCAGGTTGTAGGAGACGACGGCGACGTAGGCCGTGCCTATGCCGGTGGCCTTGCCCAGGCCACGTGCCACGTAGGCGTAGAAGGCACCGGCGTTTCGGACGTGCAGGCTCATGGCGGTGAAGCCCGCTGCGAAGAGTGCCAGCAGTCCGCCGGACAGGATGTATCCCAAGGGGGTGGCGAGTCCGCCCATGGCTATCGCGGCCGGAGCGACCCCGGCCACGGCCGTCAGCGGCGCGGCGGCGGCGACCACGAAGAAGACCAGGTCGAAGACGCCGATGGCGGCGCTGCTCAGGGCGGTGCCGCCCGGGTCCTGGGGCTCACCGGGCTGTGGGGCGGAGGCGTTCGGGTGTGCGGCGGGCGCGCCGCCGGGTTCGCTGGTGACGGACACGGAACTCCTAGGTGGATGCGCTGGGTCACTGCGGGACGCAAAGGATGAAGACCGCTTCGGGAGGAGGCCGGGGCCGTGGCGCTCCGGCGCCGGGGCGGGCCCGCACACATGCTGTGGGCTAGGGGGTGTCTGATAAATGAGTGCGGGAGAAGGAGCGGGGGCCGGTGCGTGCGATCGCAAGGCGCCGGAGCGTCTGCGTGGCGGAGCCACGTGGGCGGTTCGGCAACGCCGCGAGCGTGCGTGCCGGCCCCCGCGACACCGCAGGTATGTGTCAGACACCCCCTAGGACGCGTCGCCGCACCGGCGCCGGTCGGCGGGGGCGGCGCGACGACACGGCCCGGGCCGGGGCCCGGACCCCGCCGCCGGCCCCGGCGTTCGCAGGCACGATTCTCCGAGGCCCGGACGCCGGGGGGCGTACGCGACACTGCGCGCCCCTCGTGATCACACTCGCGCCCCCGCACGTGACCAGATCACCGACTGTCGCGTTGGTCAAGAGAGATTGACCGAAGCGAGCCGCCATGGTGCGGCCCGATCCCTTTCAACGCCGGTTCGAGAGGCTTCTTCATGGCCGACCACGCAACCCACGACGCCCAAGCGCGGGCCAGCCTGCATCTGTTGGTGCGGGACATCGAGCGGGTCCGGCGGCAGGTGGACGCGCTGCGCACGCTCACCGCCCAACTGGGCAACGTCTACCGACCGCGCCGCTCCGGCCCGTCCACGGGCTTCGTCGTCTACGGCAGGGCCCCGGCCCCCACCGTCAGGCTGGCCCAGGAACTGCGCGACAGCGTCGAGACCCTGGTCACCGCCGCGGTGGACTTCGACCGTTCGCTGGGTTTCTCCTGGGACGCGGTGGGCTCCGCGCTCGGGGTCACCAAGCAGGCGGTGCACCGCCGCTACGGCGCGCGGCGCAACGCCCGGCCGCCGGGAGCGGGCGAGCCGGCCGGGGACGCCCCGGTGCCGCGCCCGCTGCCCGTGGCGCCCGGCTCCGCGGGCTCGCCGGGCCTGCCCGCCGTGCCGGCCGCACGTTCCATGCCCCCGCAGCCCTCGATGGACCGCCCGGTCCTGCGCGAGGACCTGCGTCCCGGGGTCTTCCCCGGCCCGCGCAACGGCTGACCGTCCCGTCCACTGCCCCGCCGCGCCCGACGCCCGGCGGGGCAGCCGCGCGTCCGCCGCCGTACCCGGGCCTCGCCCGCCCCTGCCCGTCCACGGCCTAGGGCAGGGCCCCGGGCGTCACGGCCCCGTGCCGGAGCCCCGCACGGATCCCGCGCCCCGCCCCAGCACCGCGGACCCCCACCGCGGACCCCCACCGCGGATCCCCACTGCGGAATCCCCGTCATGGCCCCGCCGCCGGGGAGCCCGCCCGGTCCGGCGGCGCCCCGCCCGCGTCCTCGGCCACATCCCGCGGCCGCACCCCCGCGGTCCTTCCCCCCGGCGCGCGTCGTCAGCCGATGTCCGGCGGATCCACGCGGATCCGGACCTGGTCGCCGCCGCCGCGGGAGAGCCTGGCCGCCTGCGCGGCCTTCAGCGCGGCGGCCAGGGCCGCGCCGCTCCCCGGCGGGACCCTGACCAGGGCCCGCTCCCAGGACTCCCCCGGCGGTGCGTCCCCGGGCCTGCGGGGCCTGCCCGGTTCGCCCGTCGGGACCGGGACCGGGCCCAGCACCTCGGCCTCGGACGGCAGCGCGGCCACGTCGAAGAACGCGGCGAGCGCGTCCGGCGTACCGGTCACCGAGGCCATCCGGGACACCGGCGGGAAACCGAGCTCGGCCCGCTCCGCCAGCTCCCGGCGGGCGTGCCCGACCGGATCCCAACGCACCAGCGCCTGCACCGGCCGCAGGGTCGGCTCGGCGACGACCACCACCGTGCCGCCCTCCGGGCGGCCCCGCACCAGCGAGGCCGCCGCCGTCCACCGGCGCAGCGCCTCCTCGCCGGCCCTCAGATCGGGGCGCCCGACCAGCGCCCACCCGTCCAGCAGCAGCGCCGCCGCGTAGCCCTGCTCGGCCACGGGTTCCGCGCCGGGGGTGCTGACCACCAGCGCCGGCGCGTCCGGCACCGACTCAAGGACGTGGTCCCGCCCCGAGGTGCGGACCGGCACGGCGGGGAAGGCCCGGCCGAGCTCCTCGGCGGTCCGGCGGGCGCCGACGATCCGGGCCCGCAGCCGGGTCGAGCCGCAGGCGACGCAGTGCCAGGCGGTCTCGGCCCGCCCGCACCAGGCGCATTCCAGGTCCTGCCGGTCCGGCGCCTGGAGCGGTCCGGCGCAGTGCCGGCACCGGGCAGGTTCGCGGCAGCGCTCGCAGGCCAGCCGGGGCGCGTATCCACGGCGCGGCACCTGCACCAGCACGGGGCCGTCGCGCAGCCCGTCGCGGACCGTCCGCCAGGCCAGGCTCGGGAGCCGCGCCGCGCGGGCGGCCTCGTCCCGGGCCAGCTCGCCGTCGCCCACGGTCCGCACCAGCGGCGCCGCGGCCCGCAGCCGCTCGCGGTCCGGAGCGAGAGGCAGCGCCCAGCCGCTCTCCACCAGCTGGGCGGCCTCCACGGTGCAGCTGGTGGAGCCGAGGAGGAACGCGCACCGGGCGTGCGTCGCCCGGAGTTCGAGCACCTCGCGGACGTGCGGGAAGGGGGCGTTGTCGTCGCTGTGGCTGGAGTCGCCGTCGTCCCAGACGGCGACCAGCCCCAGGTCGGCCACGGGGGCGAACATCGCGGCCCGCGTCCCGACGACCGCCCGGACCGAGCCGCGCCGCACCGCCAGCCACTCCCGGTACCGCTTCTCCGGCCCGGACTCGGCGGTCAGCAGGGCGTGGCGGCCCTCGCCGAGCAGGTCGGTCAGGGCCGCGTCCACCCGGGCGGCGCTCCGGCCGTCCGGCATCACGGCGAGCGCGCCCCGGCCGGAGGCGAGCGCCGCGGCCATGGCCGCGGCGAGCTCGCGCGGCCAGTGCGGTCCGGGCAGCGCCGTCCACACGGCCCGGGGCGCGCCGCCCCCGGCCAGGGCCCGCAGGAAGGCGGGGCCCTGCGGGTATCGCTCCCAGCTCCCCGGGGCCGGCGGGGGCGGCGGGGGCAGGGGCGCGGGCGACGGCCGGGACTCGGCCCTGCCGTTGCGGGGCGGCACGGCCAGCTGCAGCACGTCGGCGAGGCTGCCCGCGTACCGGTCGGCGACGGCCCGGGCGAGGGCGAGCAGCTCCGGGCCCAGCACCGGTTCGGGCGACACCACATAGGCGAGCGCGGCGAGCGCCCCGGTGTAGTCGGACTCCGCGAGCCGCTCGACGAGGAACCCGTCGACCAGTCCGCCGCCCTCGCGGCGGCCGCCGCGGACGTGCCGGGAGCCCGCGCCGAACCGCACCCGCACCCGCACCCCGGGCCGGGCCTCCGCGTCCAGCTCCTCCGGCACGGCGTAGTCGAAGTACTGGTCGAGGTGGAGAGCGCCCCGGTTGACCAGGACCCGGGCGACGGGCAGCTCCCTGGCGAGCGCGGCGCCGCGCCAGGTGCGCGGCTTGGCCCGCGGGACCTTCGCCTTGCGCACCGTCTCGCGGATCAGCGCGAGCTGCTCCGGGGCCCCGGGGCCGGGGTCGTCGGACCGCTTGTTCTCGCTGCTCACAGCCCCATTCCTAGCAGACGCCACGGACAGCGGGCCTCCGGCGGAGGAAGGGCCGGGCGCGCATGCGCCGGGGCCCGGCCACCGCGTGCGGTGGCCGGGCCCCGGTGTGGGTGCACGCGTGGCCGTTACAGGCCGGCGGCCTTGCGCAGCGCCTCCACGCGGTCCGTGCGCTCCCAGGTGAAGTCGGGGAGCTCGCGGCCGAAGTGGCCGTACGCCGCGGTCTGGGCGTAGATCGGGCGCAGCAGGTTGAGGTCGCGGATGATCGCGGCCGGGCGGAGGTCGAAGACCTCGCCGATGGCGTTCTCGATCTTCTCGGTCTCGATCGTGGCGGTGCCGAAGGTCTCGACGAAGAGACCGACCGGCTCGGCCTTGCCGATCGCGTACGCGACCTGCACCTCGCAGCGGGCGGCGAGGCCCGCGGCGACGACGTTCTTGGCGACCCAGCGCATGGCGTACGCGGCGGAGCGGTCGACCTTCGACGGGTCCTTGCCGGAGAAGGCGCCGCCGCCGTGGCGGGCCATGCCGCCGTACGTGTCGATGATGATCTTGCGGCCGGTCAGCCCGGCGTCGCCCATCGGGCCGCCGATCTCGAAGCGGCCGGTGGGGTTCACCAGCAGACGGTAGCCGTCGGTGTCCAGCTTGATGCCGTCCTCGACGAGCTGCGTCAGCACGTGCTCGACGACGAACTCGCGGATGTCGGGCGCGAGCAGCGAGTCCAGGTCGATGTCGCTGGCGTGCTGCGAGGAGACGACGACCGTGTCGAGGCGGACGGCCTTGTCGCCGTCGTACTCGATGGTGACCTGGGTCTTGCCGTCGGGGCGCAGGTAGGGGATGGTGCCGTTCTTGCGGACCTCGGTGAGCCTGCGCGAGAGCCGGTGCGCGAGGTAGATGGGGAGCGGCATGAGCTCGGGCGTCTCGTCGCACGCGTAGCCGAACATCAGGCCCTGGTCACCGGCGCCCTGCTGGTCGAGGTCGTCGCCCTCGGAGCCCGCGGCGGAGCCCTCGACCCGCGCCTCGTACGCGGTGTCGACGCCCTGTGCGATGTCCGGCGACTGCGCGCCGATGGAGACCGAGACGCCGCAGGAGGCGCCGTCGAAGCCCTTCTTGGAGGAGTCGTAGCCGATCTCCAGGACCTTGTTGCGCACAAGGGTCGGGATGTCGGCGTAGGCCTTGGTCGTGACCTCACCCGCGACATGCACCAGACCGGTGGTGATCAGGGTCTCGACGGCGACGCGCGAGGTGGGGTCCTCGCGGAGGAGCGCGTCGAGGATCGTGTCGCTGATCTGGTCAGCGATCTTGTCGGGGTGGCCCTCGGTGACGGACTCCGAGGTGAAGAGACGGCGGGACACATCGCTCCCTGGGGTTGCAGCGGCTGCTGGCTGATCATTTGGCGGACGGCCGGGAGCTGCGCCCGGCGCGGTCCGCGGACAGTTTATCGGTCACTTTCGTCCGGCGGACAGCGCGTCTCGCTCCTTGGGAGTCGCGAGGCCGCCGAAAGGAGCCGTCAAGACCGCGAATCGGCCTCCCCGAAATGCGTTCCGTGCCCGGTTTTCCGGGGTTTCGGGGAGTGGCGGAAGACGAAACGAGATCTTCATCCCAAACGCGGCGACACGAGGTCCCAGACCGTGTCGGCAAGCGCTTCCTTCGGTCCGTGGGGCACCGGGGTCTCGGTGCCGTCGGCGGCGAGCACCACCGCCTCGTTGTCCTCGGAACCGAAGGTCCTGCGCTCTCCCACCTCGTTGACGACGAGGAGGTCGCACCCCTTGCGGCGGAGCTTCTCGCGGCCGTGGGCGAGGACGTCGTCGGTCTCGGCGGCGAAGCCGACGACGATCTGGCCGGGGCGGGCGCGCTCGGCGGCGACCTCGGCGAGGATGTCCGGATTACGGACCAGCGCGACGGGCGCCGGCTCCTCGCCGTCCTTCTTCTTGATCTTCCCCGTCGCGTACGCGGCGGGGCGGAAGTCGGCGACCGCGGCGGCCATCACGACCGCGTCGGCGTCCGCGGCGGCCTTCAGGACCGCCTCGCGCAGCTGCACGGCGGTCCCGACATGCACGACGTCGGCGCCCGCCGGGTCGGGCAGCTGGGTGTTGGCCTCGACGAGGGTGACCCGGGCGCCCCGGGCGACGGCGGTGCGGGCCAGGGCGTAGCCCTGCTTGCCGGAGGAGCGGTTGCCGAGGTAGCGCACCGGGTCGAGCGGCTCGCGGGTGCCGCCGGCGCTGATCACCACGTGCCGCCCGGCCAGGTCCGGTCCGACGGGCCCGCGGGCCAGCACCCGGCGGCAGACCTCGAAGATCTCCCCGGGGTCGGGCAGTCGGCCCTTGCCGGTGTCGGCGCCGGTGAGCCGGCCGACGGCGGGCTCGACGACGACGGCCCCGCGCCGGCGCAGCGTGGCGACGTTCTCGCGGGTGGCGGGGTGCTCCCACATCTCGGTGTGCATGGCGGGCGCGAAGACGACCGGGCAGCGGGCGGTGAGCAGGGTGTTGGTGAGCAGGTCGTCGGCGAGGCCGTGGGCGGCCCGGGCGAGGGTGTCTGCGGTGGCGGGGGCGACGACGACCAGGTCGGCGCCCTGCCCGATCCGTACGTGCGGGACCTCGTGGACGTCGTCCCAGACCTCGGTGGCGACCGGGTGGCCGGAGAGCGCGGACCAGGTGGCCTCCCCGACGAACTTCAGCGCCGACCCGGTCGGGACGACCCGTACGTCGTGACCGGACTCGGTCAACCGGCGCAGGAGTTCGCACGCCTTGTACGCGGCGATGCCTCCGCTGACCCCAAGAACGACCTTCGGCTTGTCCACTGCGTCTCCCCGCACTCGGATTCGGACACCCCCATGCTGCCGCACCGCGACCGGTCGGGGGCCGCCGCCCCCGGGCACACCACAGGCCCGGCGGACGCGGCCGCCGGGCCTGTGGTGAAGGTGCGGTTCCTGCTTACTGCGCGGGGCCCTCGACGGCCTCGGAGGTGAGCAGGCCCGCGTTGATCTCGCGGAGCGCGATCGAGAGCGGCTTCTCGTGCACGTGGGTGTCCACGAGCGGGCCGACGTACTCCAGGAGGCCCTCGCCGAGCTGCGAGTAGTACGCGTTGATCTGGCGCGCGCGCTTGGCGGCGTAGATCACGAGGCTGTACTTCGAGTCGGTGGCCTCGAGGAGCTCATCAATCGGCGGGTTGATGATGCCCTCGGGCGTGGTGATGGAAGAGGACACTCTCTGCCTTCCGAAGGGGGTGAGGATCAAAGAAACCTTTGACGGCGCGGGGCTACCCGAGGGCGAATGAACCGGCCGCGTCGGCGTCAGTCGTCTGCGCCGGGTCGGTCGTCGCCTTCGTCGCCGTCGCTGCGGCCGGAAGCCTCCAGCATCAAGGCTAGCAGCTCACGTGCCACGTCCTGGACGGAGGTGTTGACCAGGGTGGTGTCGAACTCGGACTCGGCGGCCAGTTCCACCTTGGCGGCGGCGAGCCGGCGCTCGATGACCTCGGCCGACTCGGTCCCGCGGCCGGTGAGCCGGCGGACCAGCTCGTCCCAGCCGGGCGGGGCCAGGAAGACGAGCCGGGCGTCCGGCATCGACTGGCGGACCAGCCGGGCGCCCTGGAGGTCGATCTCCAGCAGCACCGGCTCGCCCGCGTCCAGGCGGTCGAGGACCGCCCGGCGCGGCGTGCCGTACCGGTTGCCGGCGAACTCGGCCCACTCCAGCAGCTCGCCGTTGGCGATCAGCTTGTCGAACTCGTCGTTGTCCACGAAGAAGTAGTGGACCCCGTCGCGCTCGCCGGGGCGCGGCTTGCGGGTCGTCGCCGACACCGAGAGCCATACCTCGGGGTGGGCCTTGCGCATATGGGCGACGACCGTGCTCTTGCCGACCCCGGAGGGGCCGGAGAGCACGGTCAGCCGCGGACGTACGTCCGGGGGCACGGGGGAGGTCCCCCGGGATGTTGCAGCCATGGAGCGATTATCCAGGTTCCCGGGGGTCCCCGGGAACTCAGGCCGCGGTGCCGCCGAACTCGCGCTCCAGGGACGCGATCTGGTTGGAGCCGAGGCCCCGGACCCGGCGGCTCTCGGAGATGCCGAGCCGCTCCATGATCTGCTTGGCGCGGACCTTGCCCACGCCGGGCAGGGACTCCAGCAGGGCGGAGACCTTCATCTTCCCGATGACTTCGTTCTCCCGGCCCTGCTTGATGACCTCGTGGAGGGAGGCGCCGGAGTGCTTGAGTCGATTCTTGACCTCGGCCCGCTCCCGGCGAGCCGCGGCGGCCTTTTCGAGCGCGGCTGCGCGCTGTTCAGGGGTAAGGGGCGGAAGAGCCACGCCTACGTCACCTCGGATGTCGATCTGTCGGATACGGACCGGTGAGAGGTTGTACGCCCCACACCAGGTGAGCGACGAACACCGCGTGCACGTCGGCTCTCGACGGAGACTAGCGGCCTGGGCCGCCCGAGTCAGCGAGAACCAACGAAAAGTCCTGGTCAGCCTCAACCGACCAGGACATTTCAGGCATAACAACCGAGTTTTTGGGTCAGAATTCGGTCAACAGCCGATTCCGTGGCATGGTCAAGCACCCGAGACGGCCGCGCGGACCTCGTCCGTGAGCCGGTCGGCGGCCGCGCGCAGCCCCGCCGCGTCCGGTCCCCGGCTCAGCACGCCGCGGCTCACGCTGGGCAGCACGTTGCCCACCGCGTCGCCGAAGACCCCGGGCAGATCCGCGGGGGTCGCGCCCTGCGCCCCGATGCCCGGCGCCAGCAGCGGCCCGTTGACGGCGAGGTCCGCCCCCGCGTCCCCGAGCGTGGCGCCGACCACCGCGCCGACGGAGCCCAGCGGCTCGGCCCCCTCGTTCTCCGCGGCCAGGTGGTCGAGCATCACCTGGGCCAGCGAACGGCCGTCGGCGGCGGTGGCGCGCTGCACCTCGGCCCCCTCCGGGTTGGAGGTGAGGGCGAGCACGAAGACCCCCGAGCCGGAGAGCACCGCCGCGTCCAGCGCCGGGCGCAGCGAGCCGAAGCCCAGGTACGGCGAGACGGTGACGGCGTCCGAGAACAACGGCGAGCCGGGCTCCAGATACGTGGCCGCGTAGGCGCCCATGGTCGAGCCGATGTCGCCGCGCTTGGCGTCCATCAGCACCAGCGCGCCCGCCGCGCGCGCCTCCGCGACGGCCTCCTCCAGCACCGCGATGCCGCGCGAGCCGAAGCGCTCGAAGAACGCGGACTGCGGCTTGAGCACGGCGACCCGATCGGCCAGCGCCTCGACGACCGTGCGCGTGAACCGCTCCAGGCCCGCGACGTCGTCGTCCAGCCCCCAGGCGGTGAGCAGCGAGGCGTGCGGGTCGATGCCGACGCAGAGCGGCCCGCGGGTGTCCATGGCGCGGCGCAGACGGGCGCCGAACGGTTCCGGGGTGGTCATGCGGTGGCCTTCCTGGTCTCCGCGCCGACGGCCTCGGCGAGGGTGGCGTACGGGGATGCGGCCAGGCGCGCGGCCAGGCCCTTGTGGATCGCCCGGGCGTAGAACGGGCCCCGGTAGATGAAGGCGCTGTAGCCCTGGACCAGGGTGGCGCCGGCGAGGATGCGCTGCCAGGCGTCCTCGGCGTTCTCGACGCCGCCGACGCCGACCAGGGCGATCCGGTCCCCCACCCGTGCGTAGAGGCGGCTCAGGACCTCCAGGGAGCGAGCCTTGAGGGGCGCCCCGGACAGTCCGCCGGTCTCGCCGGTCAGGGCGCGCGGGGACGCCAGGCCCAGGCCGTCCCGGGCGATGGTGGTGTTGGTGGCGATGATCCCGTCGAGTCCCAGCTCGACCGCGAGGTCCGCGACGGCGTCGACGTCCTCGTCCGCCAGGTCCGGGGCGATCTTGACCAGCAGCGGGACGCGCCGAGCGGTGACGGTGCGGTCGGCGGCCTCGCGCACGGCGGTGAGCAGCGGGCGCAGCGCCTCGGTGGCCTGGAGGTCGCGCAGGCCGGGCGTGTTGGGCGAGGAGACGTTGACGACGAGGTAGTCGGCGTGCGGGGCCAGCCGCTCGGTGGACTTCACGTAGTCGCCGACCGCCTCGGCCTCCGGCACGGTCTTGGTCTTGCCGATGTTGACGCCGACGGTGGTGCGCAGGACCGGGGTGCGGGCGGCGAGGCGCCGGGCCACGGCGGCCGAGCCCTCGTTGTTGAAGCCCATGCGGTTGATCAGGGCGCGGTCCGCGACGAGGCGGAAGAGGCGCTTCTTGGGGTTGCCGGGCTGCGGCTCGCCGGTGACCGTGCCGATCTCGACGTGGTCGAAGCCGAGCATCGCCATGCCGTCGATTCCGACGGCGTTCTTGTCGAAGCCGGCGGCGAGGCCGAACGGGCCGTGCATCCGCAGGCCGAACGCCTCGGTGCGCAGCTCCTCGTACCGGGGGGCGAGCACGGCGGCGACGAAGGTGCGCAGCACCGGTACGCGGGCCGCGAGGCGGATCCAGCGGAAGGCCAGGTGGTGCGCCCGCTCGGCGTCCATCCGCTTGAAGAAGAGCTGGAAGAAGAGTGTGTACATCGGGGTGTCCTCATGGAGAGGGGGACACCGTCCCCGGTGTCCCCCTGTGCCGGCAGTGCCGTGTCCGGCGGCGCCCGTCCTTCCGGGGCGGGCGCCGCCGGGAGGGCCGCTAGTCGCGGGCCGCGATCAGGCGTTCCGCGTGTTCCTGGAGGGAGCGGACGCCGACGCCCCCGTGGGTGAGAGCGTCGATGCCCTGGACGGCGGCGGCGAGCGCCTGGACCGTCGTCAGGCACGGCACGGACCGGGCCACGGCGGCGGTGCGGATCTCGTAGCCGTCGAGCCGCCCGCCGGTGCCGTACGGCGTGTTGACGATCAGGTCGACCTCGCCGTCGTGGATCAGCTGGACGATGGTCCGCTCGCCCTGCGGGCCGGGGCCCTCGGACTGCTTGCGCACGACCGTGGCGTTGATGCCATTGCGCCTGAGGACCTCGGCGGTGCCCGAGGTGGCGAGCAGCTCGAAGCCGTGGGCGACGAGCTCCCGGGCCGGGAAGATCATCGAGCGCTTGTCGCGGTTGGCCACCGAGATGAACGCGCGGCCCTTGGTGGGCAGCGGCCCGTAGGCGCCGGACTGCGACTTGGCGTACGCCGTGCCGAAGACCGAGTCGATGCCCATGACCTCGCCGGTGGAGCGCATCTCCGGGCCGAGGACGGTGTCGACGCCGCGGCCGTGGATGTCGCGGAAGCGCGACCACGGCATGACGGCCTCCTTGACGGAGATCGGGGCGTCCAGCGGCAGGGTGCCGCCGTCGCCGTGCGCCGGCAGCAGGCCCTCCGCGCGCAGCTCGGCGATGGTCGCGCCCAGCGAGATCCGGGCGGCGGCCTTGGCGAGCGGGACGGCGGTCGCCTTGGAGGTGAAGGGGACGGTCCGCGAGGCGCGCGGGTTGGCCTCCAGGACGTACAGGATGTCGCCGGAGAGCGCGAACTGGATGTTGATCAGTCCGCGGACGCCGACGCCCTTGGCGATGCCCTCGGTGGAGGCCCGCAGCCGCTTGATGTCGAAGCCGCCGAGGGTGATCGGGGGCAGCGCGCAGGCGGAGTCGCCGGAGTGGATGCCGGCCTCCTCGATGTGCTCCATGACGCCGCCGAGGTAGAGCTCGACGCCGTCGTAGAGCGCGTCGACGTCGATCTCGATCGCGTCGTCGAGGAAGCGGTCGACCAGGACCGGCCGGGTCGGGCTGATCTCGGTGGACTCGGCGATGTACGAGGAGAGCCGGACCTCGTCGTAGACGATCTCCATGCCGCGCCCGCCGAGCACGTAGGAGGGGCGGACGAGGACGGGGTAGCCGATCTCGTCCGCGATGGCCTTGGCCTCCTCGAACGTGGTGGCGGTGCCGTGCTTCGGCGCGGGCAGCCCGGCCTCGGCCAGGACGCGGCCGAAGGCACCGCGGTCCTCGGCGGCGTGGATGGCCTCCGGGGGCGTGCCGACGACCGGGACGCCGTTGTCCTTGAGCGCCTGGGACAGGCCGAGCGGGGTCTGTCCGCCGAGCTGGACGACGACGCCGGCGACCGGGCCCGCGAGGCTCTCCGCGTGCACGATCTCCAGCACGTCCTCCAGCGTCAGCGGCTCGAAGTACAGCCGGTCGGAGGTGTCGTAGTCGGTGGAGACGGTCTCCGGGTTGCAGTTGACCATCACGGTCTCGTAGCCCGCGTCGCTCAGCGCGAAGGAGGCGTGGACGCAGGAGTAGTCGAACTCGATGCCCTGGCCGATGCGGTTGGGGCCGGAGCCGAGGATGACGACCGCGGGCTTCTCGCGCGGGGCGACCTCGGTCTCCTCGTCGTAGGACGAGTAGAAGTACGGCGTCCGCGCCGCGAACTCGGCGGCGCAGGTGTCGACCGTCTTGTACACCGGGCGCACGCCCAGCGCGTGCCGCACCTCCCGGACGACGTCCTCGCGCAGCCCGCGGATCTCGCCGATCTGCTGGTCGGAGAAGCCGTGCCGCTTGGCCTCGGCGAGGAGTTCGGGGACGAGCTCGTCGGCGGCGGCCAGTTCGTCCGCGATCTCCTTGATCAGGAAGAGCTGGTCGACGAACCAGGGGTCGATCCTGGTGGACTCGAAGACCTCCTCCTGGGTGGCGCCGGCCCGGATCGCGCGCATGACGGTGTTGATCCGGCCGTCGGTCGGGCGGACCGCCGCGGCGAGCAGTTCGTCCTTGTCGCCGGGGTCGCCGGTGAAGGAGAACTGCGAGCCCTTCTTCTCCAGGGAGCGCAGCGCCTTCTGGAGCGCCTCGGTGAAGTTCCGGCCGATCGCCATGGCCTCGCCGACCGACTTCATGGTGGTGGTGAGGGTGGAGTCGGCGGAGGGGAACTTCTCGAAGGCGAACCGGGGGGCCTTGACCACGACGTAGTCGAGCGTCGGCTCGAAGGAGGCCGGGGTCTGCTCGGTGATGTCGTTGGGGATCTCGTCGAGCGTGTAGCCGACGGCCAGCTTGGCGGCGATCTTGGCGATCGGGAAGCCGGTGGCCTTGGAGGCGAGGGCCGAGGAGCGGGAGACCCGGGGGTTCATCTCGATGACGATGATCCGGCCGTCGACCGGGTTCACGGCGAACTGGATGTTGCAGCCGCCGGTGTCGACGCCGACCTCGCGGATGATCGCGATGCCGATGTCGCGCAGCCGCTGGTACTCGCGGTCGGTGAGCGTCATCGCCGGGGCGACGGTGATCGAGTCGCCGGTGTGGACGCCCATCGGGTCGAAGTTCTCGATGGAGCAGACGACCACGACGTTGTCGTTCCTGTCGCGCATCAGCTCCAGCTCGTACTCCTTCCAGCCGAGGATGGACTCCTCCAGGAGCACCTCGGTGGTCGGGGAGAGCGTCAGGCCCTGGCCGGCGATGCGGCGCAGCTCCTCCTCGTCGTGGGCGAAGCCGGAGCCGGCGCCGCCCATGGTGAAGGAGGGCCGGACGACCACGGGGTAGCCGCCGAGCGTCTCGACGCCCGCCAGGACCTCGTCCATGGAGTGGCAGATGACCGAGCGGGCGGACTCGCCGTGGCCGGTCCTGGCGCGGACGGCCTCGACGACGCCCTTGAACAGGTCGCGGTCCTCGCCCTTGTGGATGGCCTCGACGTTGGCGCCGATCAGCTCGACGCCGTACTTCTCCAGGACGCCGTTCTCGTGCATGGAGATCGCGGTGTTGAGCGCGGTCTGGCCGCCCAGGGTCGGCAGCAGCGCGTCGGGGCGCTCCTTGGCGATGATCTTCTCGACGAACTCGGGGGTGATCGGCTCGACATAGGTCGCGTCGGCGATCTCCGGGTCGGTCATGATCGTGGCCGGGTTGGAGTTGACCAGGACGACCCGCAGGCCCTCGGCCCTGAGGACGCGGCACGCCTGGGTGCCGGAGTAGTCGAACTCGGCGGCCTGTCCGATGACGATCGGCCCGGAGCCGATGACCAGGACGGACTGGATGTCGGAGCGCTTAGGCACGCCGGTCCTCCATCAGGGAGACGAAACGGTCGAAGAGGTACGCGGCGTCGTGCGGGCCCGCTGCCGCCTCGGGGTGGTACTGGACGCTGAAGGCGGGCCGGTCCAGGAGCCGCAGCCCCTCGACGACCTGGTCGTTCAGGCAGACGTGGGAGACCTCGGCGCGGCCGAACGGGGTGTCGGAGACCTTGTCGAGGGGGGCGTCGACGGCGAAGCCGTGGTTGTGCGCGGTGATCTCCACCTTGCCCGTCGTGCGGTCCTGCACCGGCTGGTTGATGCCGCGGTGACCGTACTTCAGCTTGTAGGTGCCGAAGCCGAGGGCGCGGCCCAGGATCTGGTTGCCGAAGCAGATCCCGAAGAGCGGGGTGGAGCGCTCCAGGACGCCGCGCATGACGGAGACCGGGTGGTCGGCGGTGGCCGGGTCGCCGGGGCCGTTGGAGAAGAACACGCCGTCGGGCCCGACCGCGTACACGTCCTCCAGGGTGGCGGTGGCGGGCAGCACGTGCACCTCGATGCCGCGCTCGGCCATCCGGTGCGGGGTCATGCCCTTGATGCCGAGGTCGATCGCGGCGACGGTGAACTTCTTGGCGCCGATCGCGGGGACGATGTACGCCTCCTCGGTGGCGACCTCGGCGGAGAGGTCGGCGCCGACCATCTGCGGCGCCTGCCGGACGCGGGCCAGCAGGGCGGCCTCGTCGGCCAGCGCGTCGCCGGAGAAGATGCCGACCCGCATGGCGCCGCGCTCGCGCAGGTGGCGGGTGAGGGCGCGGGTGTCGACGCCGCTGATGCCGACGACGCCCTGGCTCTCCAGCTCCTCGTCGAGCGAGCGCCGGGCGCGCCAGTTGGACGGCACCCGGGCGGGGTCGC
This sequence comes from Streptomyces tyrfis, assembly GCF_037034285.1. Lineage (NCBI taxonomy): Bacteria > Bacillati > Actinomycetota > Actinomycetes > Kitasatosporales > Streptomycetaceae > Streptomyces > Streptomyces tyrfis. The sequence continues at coordinate 69,488 of NZ_JBAGJZ010000014.1, forward strand.
GGACGACGTAGCCGGAGACCCAGATCCGCTTCGACTCGGGGTCCTCGTCGTTCACGCCGGTGTTGCCGACGTGCGGGGCGGTCATCACGACGACCTGGCGGTGGTAGGAGGGGTCGGTCAGCGTCTCCTGGTAGCCGGTCATGCCGGTGGAGAACACCGCCTCGCCGAAGGTCTCCCCCACGGCCCCGTAGGCGCGGCCGCGGAAGGCGCGGCCGTCCTCCAGGACGAGTACGGCGGGAGCCCTGCCTGCTCCCCGGGCGGAGATCGTCATCGTGCGGTGCCTTCCGTAGTGCTGGTGAGTTGTTCGACGGCCTCGACCCAGGCGGCGTGCTCGGCCGAGCGGTCGGAGCGGAATCCGGAGTCGATCAGCCGGTCGCCGTGCGCCCAGGTGATGATCAGCAGGCCGCCCTCGGGGAGGACCTTGCCCGCGATGCCCTTGTCGAGCCGGGCCCCGCGCAGTGCGGAGGCGGGCACGAAGAAGTCGGCGGCGCCGGGGCGTACGACGTCCAGGCCCTGGTCGGTCAGGGTGAGCTCGGCCCGGCTGCGGGTGCCGAGGCCGCGGGCGACGATCCGGTCGAGCCACTGCCCGGCGGTCGTCGAGGCGTGGTAGCGGCCGGTCAGGGTCAGCCGCTTCTCGCCGTCCGCGAACCCTTCCGGTGCGGTGGGGAGTTCCGGCAGATCGGACTGGAGGCTGCCGCGCCACTTCCATCCCTGGCGCATCAGCCAGTAGACGAAGGCGATGAGGACGAGGAGTCCGACGACCCAGCTGATGCGAGCGGGCCAGTCGGTCACCTCGGCCGACTTCTGTTCGGCGGCGAGCCGGAGGTACAGGGGGGTGAGAGATGTCACGCGAGCTTCCCGTCGACGACCGTGGCACGGCCCCGCAGGAAGGTGTGGGTGACTCGGCCCGGCAGCTCGCGCCCCTCGTAGGGGGTGTTGCGGCTGCGGGAGGCGAAGCCCGCGGGGTCCACGACACCACGGTATGCCGGATCGACCAGGGTGAGGTTGGCGGGCTCACCGACCGAGACGGGGCGGCCGTGCCCGTCGAGCCGTCCGATGGCGGCCGGGCGGAACGACATCCGGTCCGCGACGCCCGCCCAGTCGATCAGGCCGGTGTCCACCATCGTGTGCTGGACGACGGAGAGCGCGGTCTCCAGGCCGACCATGCCCATGGCAGCGGCGGCCCACTCGCAGTCCTTGTCCTCGTGGGGGTGCGGGGCGTGGTCGGTGGCGACGCAGTCGATGGTGCCGTCGGCGAGCGCCTCGCGCAGGGCCATGACGTCGGCCTCGGTGCGCAGTGGCGGGTTCACCTTGTAGACCGGGTCGTAGGTCCGCACGAGCTCGTCGGTGAGGAGCAGGTGGTGCGGGGTGACCTCGGCGGTCACGTTCCAGCCCTTGGACTTGGCCCAGCGGACGATCTCGACGGAGCCGGCGGTCGACAGGTGGCAGATGTGCACCCGGGAGCCGACGTGGGCGGCGAGCAGGACGTCGCGGGCGATGATCGACTCCTCCGCGACGGCGGGCCAGCCGCCGAGGCCGAGTTCCGCGGAGACGACGCCCTCGTTCATCTGGGCGCCCTCGGTGAGGCGGGGCTCCTGGGCGTGCTGGGCGACGACCCCGTCGAACGCCTTCACGTACTCCAGCGCGCGGCGCATGATGACCGCGTCGTCGACGCACTTGCCGTCGTCGGAGAAGACCTTCACCCCGGCGGCCGAGTCGTGCATGGCGCCGAGCTCGGCGAGCTTCCTGCCCTCCAGGCCGACGGTGACGGCGCCGACGGGCTGCACGTCGCAGTAGCCGGACTCCCGGCCCAGCCGCCAGACCTGCTCGACGACGCCCGCGGTGTCCGCGACCGGGAAGGTGTTCGCCATGGCGTGCACGGCGGTGAAACCGCCGACCGCCGCCGCCTTCGTCCCGGTGAGGACGGTCTCGGAGTCCTCGCGGCCGGGCTCGCGCAGGTGGGTGTGGAGGTCGACCAGGCCGGGCAGCAGGATCCGCCCGGCCGCCTCGACGACGGTCGCGTCGCCGGCGTCGAGGCCGGCGCCGACGGCGGCGACGGTCTCGCCGTCGATCAGGACGTCCTGGGCCTCGCCTCCGAGGATCCTCGCGCCGCGGATCAGGGTCTTGCTGGTGGTCACTGGTTCTCCTCGGTACGGGAAGGGGCGGCGGGCGAGGGCTGGGCCGGGGCGGCGTGCTCGGCGCCGCCGAGCAGCAGGTAGAGGACGGCCATGCGGATCGAGACGCCGTTGGCGACCTGCTCGACGGCCGTGCACCGGTCGGAGTCCGCGACCTCGGCGGTGATCTCCATGCCGCGGACCATCGGGCCGGGATGCATGACGACGGCGTGCTCGGGCATCTTCGCCATCCGGTCGGCGTCCAGCCCGTAGCGGCGGGAGTACTCGCGCTCGGTCGGGAAGTAGGCGGCGTTCATCCGTTCGCGCTGCACCCGCAGCATCATCACCGCGTCGGACTTCGCCAGCACCTCGTCGAGGCCGTAGCTGACCTCGCAGGGCCACTGCTCGACGCCGACCGGGACGAGCGTCGGCGGGGCCACCAGCGTGACGTGCGCGCCGAGGGTGTTCAGCAGGTGGACGTTGGAGCGGGCGACCCGGCTGTGCAGGATGTCGCCGACGATCGTGATCCGGCGGCCCTCCAGGTCCCGGCCGAGGCCGCTGTCGGCGCCGACCAGGCGGCGGCGCATGGTGAAGGCGTCCAGCAGGGCCTGGGTGGGGTGCTCGTGGGTGCCGTCGCCGGCGTTGACGACGGCGCCGTCGATCCAGCCGGAGGTGGCGAGGCGGTACGGGGCGCCGGAGGCGCCGTGCCGGATGACGACGGCGTCGGCGCCCATCGCCTCCAGCGTCAGCGCGGTGTCCTTGAGCGACTCGCCCTTGGAGACGGACGAGCCCTTCGCGGAGAAGTTGATGACGTCCGCGGACAGGCGCTTGGCGGCGGCCTCGAAGGAGATGCGGGTGCGCGTCGAGTCCTCGAAGAAGAGGTTGACGACGGTGCGTCCGCGCAGGGTGGGGAGCTTCTTGATCGGCCGGTCCGCGACCCGGGCCATCTCCTCGGCGGTGTCGAGGATCAGGACGGCGTCGTCGCGGGTGAGGTCGGCGGCCGAGATGAGGTGACGCTTCATCTGGGTGTTCTCCGGTGGAGGGAGGGGTGCAGGCATGCGGGCGTGCGGAAGCGGCCCGTACGGGCTCGGTGGTACGCCGTACGGGTGAATGCGGCTACTGCTCGCCGGCCGGGGCGGTCCCTTGGACGCCGAGCAGCACGGCGTCGCGGCCGTCCTCCTCGGTGAGCTGGACCTTGACCGTCTCCCGCAGCGACGTGGGGAGGTTCTTGCCGACGTAGTCGGCGCGGATCGGCAGTTCGCGGTGGCCGCGGTCGACGAGGACCGCGAGCTGGACCGCGCGCGGGCGGCCGATGTCGCCCAGGGCGTCCAGCGCGGCGCGGATCGTGCGGCCGGAGAAGAGGACGTCGTCCACCAGGACGACCAGGCGGCCCTCGATGCCCTCGCCGGGGATCTCGGTGCGGGCCAGGGCGCGCGCCGGGCGCAGCCGCAGGTCGTCGCGGTACATGGTGATGTCCAGGGAGCCGACCGGCATCTTCCGGCCGGTGATCTCCTGGAGCTTTTCGGCGAGGCGGCGGGCGATGAAGACGCCGCGCGTCGGAATGCCGAGGAGCACCACGTCGTCGGCGCCCTTGGCGCGCTCGACGATCTCGTGGGCGATCCGGGTCAGCGCACGGGCGATGTCGGGGGCCTCGAGGACGGGGCGTGCCGCATTGCCGGTGGCTTCAAGCTGTGCGTCCATAAGAAACGGACCTCCTTCTCCGCCTCACGGGACGGACTTTAAAGGACGTCGAAATTGCGTCATCCACGGTAGCAGGGCTTGTGCGGGGCTCGGATCGCACCCCCGGAAGTGTCGGTGCGGACCATTCGGCTTGACGCAGCCAAGTAACGCTGCGTAACCTCACAGTGAGTTACCAGCAACGCGGCGGAGCCGCGAAAAGTTCCAGCGTCCGGGGAGCCTTATGTCCAGCGAATACGCAAAACAGCTCGGGGCCAAGCTCCGCGCCATCCGCACCCAGCAGGGCCTCTCCCTCCACGGCGTGGAGGAGAAGTCGCAGGGCCGCTGGAAGGCCGTCGTGGTCGGCTCGTACGAGCGCGGCGACCGCGCCGTGACCGTGCAGCGCCTCGCCGAGCTCGCGGACTTCTACGGGGTCCCGGTGCAGGAGCTCCTGCCCGGCACGACGCCCGGCGGAGCCGCCGAGCCGCCGCCGAAGCTCGTGCTCGACCTGGAGCGTCTGGCCCACGTCCCGCAGGAGAAGGCCGGTCCGCTCCAGCGTTACGCCGCGACGATCCAGAGCCAGCGCGGCGACTACAACGGCAAGGTGCTCTCGATCCGCCAGGACGACCTGCGCACGCTCGCCGTGATCTACGACCAGTCGCCGTCCGTGCTCACGGAGCAGCTGATCAGCTGGGGTGTGCTGGACGCGGAGGCCCGCCGGGCCGTCGCCCACGAGGAGGGCTGAGCCCCCTTCCCGGTCCCCCAGGTGGCGCCGTGCCGGCGCGGGTCTCCCTCTCCCGGGCGCCCCGTCGGCACGGCGTTTCTCTTTGCTGCGGCGGGTGGGCGGGGCGGTGACCCGCGCCCGCGCCGCGTCGGGCCCCGCCCCGTGCGCCCCGGAGGAACGGTGCGCCGTGGTGAAACCGCGTGCGCCGCGGCGGGGGCGTGACGACGCGAGAGACGACGACGCGAGAGGCGCCGTGGACGTCGTGGAGCCCGCGGCCGAGGCGCCGCGGGCTCCACGAATGGCCGAACGGTCCCCGGGTTACTGCTCCCGGCGGAGGTTCGGCTTGAGGTCCTTGAAGCGGGCCAGCAGCCCGTTCACGAAGGACGGGGAGTCGTCGGTGGAGAACTCCTTGGCGAGCTGGACCGCCTCGTCGATCACCACCGCGTCCGGGGTCTCGTCGACCCAGATCAGCTCGTAGGCGCCGAGCCGCAGGATGCTCCGGTCGACGACCGGCATCCGGTCGATCTCCCAGTCCACCGCGTAGGTGGCGATGAGTTCGTCGATGCGGTCCGCGTGCCGCGCGTAGCCCTCGACGAGCTCCATCGTGTACTCGGTGACGGGCGGCTGGCGGCTGTCGGACCGCGAGTGCCGCACCCAGTCCGCGAGGACCGTCTGCACGGACGCGCCGCGCTGGTCGGCCTCGAAGAGGATCTGGAAGGCGCGCTTGCGGGCCGTGTTGCGGGCAGCCACGGTTAGCTGTTCACCCGGCCGAGGTAGTCGCCCGTGCGGGTGTCGACCTTGATCTTCTCACCCGTGGTGATGAAGAGCGGGACACCGATCTCGTGGCCGGTCTCCAGCGTGGCGGGCTTGGTGCCGCCGGTGGAGCGGTCGCCCTGGACGCCCGGGTCGGTGTGCTGGACGGTCAGCTCGACGGCGGCGGGCAGCTCCACGTAGAGCACCTCGCCCTCGTGCTGGGCGACGGAGGCGGTGAAGCCCTCGATCAGGAAGTTGGCGGCGTCGCCGACGGTCTTGCGATCGACCATGAGCTGGTCGTAGGTGTCCATGTCCATGAAGACGAAGTACTCGCCGTCCATGTACGAGAACTGCATGTCGCGACGGTCGATGGTGGCCGTTTCGACCTTCACGCCGGCGTTGAACGTCTTGTCGACGACCTTGCCGGAGAGCACGTTCTTGAGCTTGGTGCGCACGAAGGCCGGGCCCTTGCCGGGCTTGACGTGCTGGAACTCGACGACGGACCAGAGCTGGCCTCCGTCGAGCTTGAGCACCAGGCCGTTCTTGAGGTCGTTCGTGGAAGCCACGGTTGCGGAATCTCCTGGACTGAAGCTGGTGGAACGACCGAGGAAACGCGTCAGAGCGCGAGCAGCTCCTTGGTCGTGATGGTGAGTAGCTCGGGTCCGCCGTCCGCCTCGGGGCGCACGACGAGCGTGTCATCGATCCGGACACCGCCCCGGCCCGGGAGGTGGACCCCCGGTTCGACGGTGACCGGCACGCAAGCGTCCAGTTTACCCATGGCCGCGGGTGCCAGTCGCGGGTCCTCGTCGATTTCGAGTCCGACCCCGTGGCCGGTGGCGGGCGCGAGACCGCCGCCGTGGCCCGCGGAGTCCAGCACGCAGCGGGCCGCGCGGTCCACGTCGCGGCAGGAGGCGCCGGGGACGAGGGCCTCGCGTCCGGCCCGCTGGGCCGCGAAGACCAGGTCGTAGAGCTCCACCTGCCAGTCGGCGGGCGTGGTCCCGATGACGAAGGTGCGGCCGATCTCGCAGCGGTAGCCGCGGTAGTTCGCGCCCAGGCAGACGGAGAGGAAGTCCCCCTCCTCGACCCGCCGGTCGGTGGGGCGGTGGCGGCCCCGGCCGGAGTTCGGCCCGGTGGCCACGGAGGTGGGGAACGCCGGGCCGTCGGCCCCGTGGTCCACCAGCCGGCGCTCCAGCTCCAGGGCGAGGTGCCGCTCGGTGCGGCCGACCAGGATGGACTCCAGGAGTTCGCCCAGGGCCTGGTCGGTGATCTCGGCGGCGATCCGCAGACAGGCGATCTCCTCCTCGTCCTTGACCACCCGCAGCTGTTCGACGGTGGGACCGAGGCCGGCGAGCCGCAGCCGGGGGGCGACCGACCCCATGGCCCGGTGCCGGGAGACCGTCAGATGGTGTTCCTCGACGGCCAGCGACTCCGCGCCCGACGAGGCGGCCAGTTCCGCGGCGGCGACCACCGGATCGCCGTCGGCGACCGGCAGCTCCGAGACCCGCAGCCGGTCGTCGGCGGGTTCGCCGGCCGGGTCGCGGGGGCGCAGCAGCACGTCCTCGCCGGGACCCAACAGCAGCACGGCCCCGGGCGGCGCCCCGCCCGCGAGATAGCGGACGTTGGCGGGGCGGGAGACCAGGGCGGCCGCGGATCCGACGGCGGCGCACCGGTCGCGGAGCAGCCCGCGGCGGACGGCGTACACGTCTGACATGTCACGAGCCTACGAGGGGTGGCCCGGCCCCGCTCGGTCAGCGCGTCCGACCGGGGACCGCGCCGGGGCCGCCGGTCGCCGCCCCGGGACGACCGCCTGTGCCCGCCGCCCGGACGGCCCGCCGCCCGGATCCGGTCACCAGGAGGGCGGGCTGGCTATCGCCCGGGCGAGAACGTCGTCCAGGACCCGGGCGGTGGTCTCCACGTCGTACGTGGAGTTGTCGATGATCGGCAGCCCGGAGCCGTACCATCCGGCCATCCGGCCGTGGATGCGGGCGACCTCCTCGTCCGAGAGGCGGCGGTTGCCGCTGCGGGCGGCGTTGCGCTCCAGCACGACCTCCAGGCCGGGCAGCAGGACCACGGGCAGCAGTCCGGGGCCGACATGGCGCTTCCAGCCGCCCAGGCCGATGACCGGCCGGTCCGGGAAGACGGCGTCGTCCAGGATGCAGGAGATGCCGTTGGCGAGGAAGTTGCGCGCGGCGAAGCCGCAGGTGCGGCGGGCCAGGCGGTACTGGGCCTCGGAGTGGTCGTTCCACCCGGACTGCGGGTCGGCGAAGCCGGAGCGGACCCATTCGCGCACGTCGTCGAGGCTGACATGGGCCGTGGGGGTCCGCCGGCGGCCGGCCCAGAGCCTGGCCACGGTGGTCTTCCCGGCGCCCGCCGGGCCGATGAGCAGCACCGCGAGCGTGGCCGTGCCGGTGCCCGCCCCGGCGGGGGGCGCGGGCAGCGGCACGGGCCCGCCGGGCGGCAGCTGGACATGCCCGGTGGACTCCCTGGGCGGCGGGCCCGGGGCGTGCCGCGGAGGCGGCCCGGTCCAGCCGTGGGCGGTCGGCGGGGCGGCGGGCGGCGGCCCCGGAGGGCCGGGGTGCCGGGCCTGGTGCGTCCCGTCGGCGGGTCCGTTCGCCGGGCCCTGGGGCGGCGGCAGCGGGCCCCCCACTGCGTGCTGCATCCGGTGCCACTCCGTCTCGTACAGGCAACTGGGGCTGGTGGACGGCAACGGTACCGTCCGCGGCCGCCACGCGGTGAACGGACGGGCGGGGCCCGTGGTGCCCGGACCGGCGCCCCGGTGTGCCGGGCGCCGGTCCGGGACCGCGGTCAGCCGGACAGCTCGTCCGCGAGGGCGCGCAGGGCGAGACGGTAGGAGCCGATCCCGAATCCGGCCACGGTCCCGGTGGCGACCGGCGCGACCACGGAGGTGTGGCGGAACTCCTCCCGCGCGTACGGGTTCGAGATGTGCACCTCGATCAGCGGGGCGGTGCGCTGGGCGGCCGCGTCCCGCATCCCGTACGAGTAGTGCGTGAAGGCGCCCGGGTTGAGCACGACCGGGAGCTCGCCGTCGGCGGCCTCGTGGAGCCAGCGGATCAGCTCCCCCTCGTCATTGGTCTCCCGGACGTCGACGTCGAGGCCCAGCTCCTCCCCCAGCGTCCGGCAGGCCTCGACGAGCCCGGCGTACGAGGTGGAGCCGTACACGTCGGGTTCCCGGGAGCCGAGCCGGCCGAGGTTCGGCCCGTTGAGGACGAGAACCCGGCGGCTCACGCGGACACCTCCCCGTAGGCGGCGAGCAGCACGGCCGGGTCGGGGCCCTCCAGCACGGCGGGCCTGCCGAGCCCGTCGAGGACGACGAAGCGCAGCAGGTCGCCGCGGGACTTCTTGTCGACCCGCATGTTCTCCAGCAGCCGGGGCCACTGGTCGCCGCGGTAGGTGAGCGGCAGCCCGACGGACTCCAGGACCGCGCGGTGGCGGTCGGCGGTGGCGTCGTCGAGACGCCCGGCCAGCCGGCCCAGCTCGGCGGCGAAGACCATGCCGACCGAGACGGCCGCGCCGTGCCGCCACTTGTAGCGCTCGTTCTTCTCGATGGCGTGGCCCAGGGTGTGGCCGTAGTTGAGGATCTCGCGCAGTCCGGACTCCTTGAGGTCGCTGGAGACGACCTCCGCCTTGACCCGGACGGAGCGTTCGATCAGCTCGGCGGTGTGCGGTCCGGCGGGCGTGCGGGCGCCCTCGGGGTCGGCCTCGATCAGGTCGAGGATCGCGGGGTCGGCGATGAACCCGGCCTTGATGATCTCGGCCAGCCCGCTGACGTAGTCGTGGACGGGCAGCGAGTCCAGGGCGGCGAGGTCGCAGAGGACGCCGGCGGGCGGGTGGAAGGCGCCGACGAGGTTCTTGCCCTCGGCGGTGTTGATGCCGGTCTTGCCGCCGACCGCCGCGTCGACCATGGCGAGCACGGTGGTGGGCACGGCGATCCAGCGCACCCCGCGCAGCCAGGTCGCCGCGACGAACCCGGCGAGGTCGGTGGTGGCCCCGCCGCCGATGCCGACGACGACGTCGGTACGGGTGAATCCGGTCTGTCCCAGCGCCTTCCAGCAGTAGGCCGCGACCTCGGCGGTCTTGGCCTCCTCGGCGTTGGGCAGCTGGATCGCGATGGCCTCGTAGCCCTGCTCGGCGAGGTCCTGGCGGACGGCCTCCCCGGTCTCGGCGAGCGCCTCGGGGTGCAGGACCGCGACGCGCCGGGCCCGGCCCCCGATCAGCGCGGGCAGCTCGCCGAGCAGCCGCCGGCCGATCAGCACGTCGTACGGGTCGGTGCCCGCGCTGCCGCCGACGTGGATGCGGGTCAGTGCGTCCGTCATGTCTCCTTCTTCAACTCCAGTGCGTCGAGGACCGCCTGGGCGACCTCTTCGGGGGTGCGGCCGTCGGTGGCGACGACCGCCCGGGCGACCTCGGTGTAGAGCGGGCGGCGGGCCTCCATCAGCTCGCGCCACTGCTTGCGCGGGTTGACGGCCAGCAGCGGGCGGGCGACGTTGAGGCCGGTGCGCCGGACCGCCTCCTCGACGTCCATCGAGAGATAGACGACCGGCAGGGAGGACAGCAGCTCCCGCGTCCCCGCGTCGAGGATCGCGCCGCCGCCGAGGGCGAGGACGCCCTCGTGCTCGGCGACCGCGGTCCGTACGGCGTCCCGCTCCAGCTCCCGGAAGCGGGGCTCGCCGTCGTCGACGAAGATGTCGGAGATCTCCCGGCCCTCGGCCGCCACGATGTCCGCGTCGGTGTCCCGGTAGGCGGCGCCGAGCCGTTCGGCGAGCAGCCGCCCGACGGTGGACTTGCCGACGCCCATCGGTCCGACCAGGACGATCAGCGGGCCGCTCATCGGATCCGCAGGTGGTCGAGGTAGGAGCGCACGTTGCGGCGGGTCTCGGCGACGCTGTCCCCGCCGAACTTCTCCGCGACGGCGTCGGCCAGGACCAGCGCGACCATCGCCTCGGCGACGATGCCCGCGGCCGGGACGGCGCAGACGTCGGAGCGCTGGTGGTGGGCCTTGGCGGGTTCGCCGGTGGCGACGTCGACGGTGGCGAGCGCGCGCGGCACGGTCGCGATGGGCTTCATCGCGGCGCGGACCCGCAGCGGTTCGCCGGTGGTGAGCCCGCCCTCGGTGCCGCCGGAGCGGTCGGAGGCGCGCCGGATGCCGTCCTCGGTGACCAGGATCTCGTCGTGCGCCTTGGAGCCGGGGACGCGGGCCAGCTCGAAGCCGTCCCCGACCTCGACGCCCTTGATGGCCTGGATGCCCATCAGCGCGGCGGCGAGCCGGGCGTCGAGGCGGCGGTCCCAGTGGACGTGCGAGCCGAGGCCGACGGGCACCCCGTAGGCCAGCACCTCGACCACGCCGCCGAGGGTGTCGCCGTCCTTGTGGGCCTGGTCGATCTCGGCGACCATCGCCTTGCTCGCGTCGGCGTCGAGGCACCGCACCGGGTCGGCGTCGAGCCTCTCGACGTCGGCGGGGGTGGGAAGGACGCCGCGGGGCGCCTTGGCCGCGGCGAGCTCGACGACATGGCTGACGATCTCGATGCCGGCCGTCTCCTTGAGGTACGACCGGGCGACGGCGCCGAGCGCGACCCGGGCCGCGGTCTCGCGGGCGCTGGCGCGCTCCAGGATCGGCCGGGCCTCGTCGAAGTCGTACTTCTGCATGCCCGCGAGGTCGGCGTGGCCGGGGCGGGGGCGGGTGAGCGGGGCGTTGCGGGCCAGGTCGGCCAGCACCTCGGGGTCGACCGGGTCGGCCGACATGACCTGCTCCCACTTGGGCCACTCGGTGTTGCCCACCATCACGGCGACGGGCGAGCCCATGGTGAGGCCGTGGCGGACCCCGCCGAGGAAGGTGACCTCGTCCCGCTCGAACTTCATCCGCGCACCGCGGCCGTAGCCGAGCCGCCGCCGGGCGAGGTGGTCCGCCACCATCTCCGTGGTGATCGGGACACCGGCGGGAAGACCCTCCAGCGTCGCCACGAGTGCGGGGCCGTGCGACTCCCCCGCGGTCAGCCAGCGCAACCTGCTCAACGGTGCTCCTCATGCTCGCGCCTCGAACTGCGACGGCGCGACCGGGTGCGCGGCCCTGGCCCGCCGTCCTCGATCCTCCCACGGACGGGGGCGTGAATCGGCCGCCGGTCCAGCAGGCGGACGTCTCCCGGCCGCCGGAACGCGAGGTCAGCGGGCGGCGAGCGCCGTTTCGCCGGCCCTTCGCATGGCCGCGAGCGGCGCGGGCGCGCGGCCGGTCATCCGCTCGACCTGGAGCACCGCCTGGTGCACCAGCAGGTCGAGACCTCCGACGACCGCGCCGGAGCGGGCCGTCCACGCGGCGGCCAGGGCGGTCGGCCAGGGCTCGTAGAGGACGTCGAAGAGGGTGCCGGGCCGCTCCGGGACGGCGCCGGTGAGCGCGTCGGTGGAGCCGGCCGGGGTGGTGGCGATCACCAGGGGGGCGTGCAGCGCCTCCCCGGCCCGCGCCCAGTCGGCGGTCCTGACCTCGACGCCGAGGCGTTCGCCCCAGCCGCGCATCTCCCGGGCGCGGTCCGCGCTGCGGACGTAGGCGGTGACCGGCCCCGCGCAGATCTCAAAGAGCGCGGCGAGCGCCGAGGACGCGGTCGCCCCGGCGCCGAGCACGGCGGCCGACTCGACCTTCTCGACGCCGCGTTCCCGCAGGGCGGCGATCATGCCGGGGACGTCGGTGTTGTCCCCGGTCCGCCGGCCGTCCTCGGTGAACACGACCGTGTTGACGGCCTCCACCGACGAGGCGGTCCCGCTGACGGAGTCCAGCAGCGGGATGACCGCGCGCTTGAGCGGCATGGTCAGGGACAGTCCGGCCCAGGAGGCGTCGAGGCCCTCCAGGAAGGCGGGCAGCCCCGCCTCGTCGACCTCGAAGCGGTCGTACGACCAGCCGGTCAGGCCGAGTTCGGCGTAGGCGGCCCGGTGCAGGACCGGGGAGAGCGAGTGGGCGATGGGCGAGCCGAGGACGGCGGCCCGGTGGCGCCCGTCAGTCGAGGGCATTGAACTTGTCCTTGAGCTTCAGGAAGTCGTCGTAGTTCTTGGCGAACTCGGTCTTGTCGTTGCCGTCGGTCGCCACGAAGTAGAGCCAGCCGTCCGAGGTCGGTTTCAGCACGGCGGCCAGCGCCTCCGCGCCCGGGTTGCCGATCGGGCCGGGCGTCAGGCCCTTTTGCGTATACGTGTTGTACGGGTCCTGGTCCTTCTTGATCTCCCGCTCGCTGATCTTGATCTCGCTCTGGCCCTTGAGGTAGTTGTACGACGAGTCGAACTGCAGGAGATGGTTCGTCTCGGTGTTCGTCGGCTTGAGGCGGTTGTAGACGACCTCGGCCATCTTCCGGAAGTCGTCGTGCGTCTTGCCCTCGGCCTGGACCAGGCTGGCCGTGGTGAGCAGTTCCCAGGCGCCGTCCAGATCGTGCTTCCTGGCGTTGCCCTCGAGATCGAGTTTCTGGTACTCGGAGTTCGCCCGGCTGACCATCATCTTGAGGACGGCCTCCGGCTTCATCCCCTTCGTGACCGGATACCCCGCCGGGTAGAGGAAGCCCTCCAGCGGGTCCTTGAGCTTCTGATGTCCCTGCGCCCAGGCGGGCAGTCCGAGCTTCCCGATGTCGGCCGCGGCGACGCCCTTGGTCGTTCCGGCCTTGACGCCGAGCCGTTTGTCGATCATCGCGTAGACCGCGCCGTTGCGGGTGCCCTCGGGGATGATCAGCAGGTTCTGGTTCTTCGGATCGACCATCATCTTGACGGCCTCGGCCGCGGACATCTTCTCGTGGAGCAGATAGACGCCGGCCTGGATCTGCCCGCCCTTCGGGTTCTCCTTCTGGGCGGCGACGAAGGCGTCGACGCTCTTGACGACGCCCTTCTTCTTCAGGATGTTGCCGATGTCGTAGCCGTAGAGACCCTTCGCGATCTCGATCTCGACCTGGCCGGTGCCCTGTCCCGTGTAGTCCGGCGGCGCGCCGAACTTGTCCTGCCAGAAGGAGTAGCCGAGGTAGCCCAGTCCGCCGACGCCGCCGACCAGCACCACGGCGACGCCCAGGCAGGCGCAGCCGTTGCGGCTCTTCTTCTTGCCCTTGCCCCGGCGCTCGCTCCCGCCGCGCCCGGCCCGGCGCGACGCGGGCGGGTCGTCGTTCTCCTCGTCCCCGTCCTCGTGGTCGTCCTTGCCGCCCGGGCCGTCGGCCCCGGTGAAGAAGGGGTGGGTCTCCTCGGGCCGGTCCTCCGGTTCCCAGTCGGGGTCCTTCGCGGGGACCCGTTCAGGGGCCTGCTCGGGGGCGGCGCCGCGATGGCCCGGGGGCCGGGGCGGCGGATAGGCGTCCTGGGCGGCGTAGGGCTCGGGCGTCTCGCCGTAGTCGGGCTGCCCGCCGGCGTACGGACCCGCCGCGTGGGCGTCGTACGGGGCGGCGGCGGGCTGCTGCCCCATGTCCCAGCCGCCGTTGTCGTACGGCTGGGGCTGTTGCGGCTGGTGGGGCTGCTCCGGCTGATGCGGCTGCTGGTGCGCCTGGGCCTGCTGCTGCCCGTACGGGTCCTGGGGGACGCCGTAGCCGGGCTGCTGCTGGTACTGCTGCGCGTACGGATCCTGCTGGTACGAAGCCTGCTGGTACGGGTCCTGCGGATACGAGGCGTGCTGCGCGTAGGGGTCCTGGCCGTACGGGTCCTGGGAGTACGAGCCCTGCTGGTACGGGTCCTGCTGGTACGGATCCTGCTGGTACGGATCCTGGGGGTAGGGCTGCTGTCCGCCTCCGTGCTGGCCCTGGCCCTGGCCGTGGGCGGGCTGCTGTCCTCCCCGTCCCCGGTCCCCGTACAACGGGTCCTCGGGATGCCATGGTTCGGAGCCGGGACCCCGGCCATACTCAGTCATCGATCCCCTAGAGCCGCGAGACGGCGTTCCGTCTCTTCGCTGTGCGGCGCTTGTTCGAACGCCACCGCATCGCGCGGAACGTTACCGTATCGCGATCAGGGAGCCACCTCGACGCTTTCTCCGGGGGCCCGGCCCGACGCCCGTTCGGACTCCAGCGCGCTCTGCAGGATCACCACGGCGGCCGCCTGGTCGATGACGGAACGGCCCTTCTTCGACTTCACGCCCGAGGCGCGCAGTCCCTGTCCGGCCGTCACCGTCGTCATCCGCTCGTCCACCAGACGCACCGGAAGGGGCGCCACCGAGCGGGCGATCTCCTGGGCGAAGACCCGGACCTTGGCGGCGGCCGGGCCCTCGCCGCCGCCGAGGGAGCGCGGCAGACCGACGACGATCTCGATCGGCTCGTACTCCTCGACGATCTGCCTCAGCCGCCGGTGGGCCGCCGGGACGTCACGTCCCGGTACGGTCTCCACCGGCGTGGCGAGGATCCCGTCGGGGTCGCACGAGGCGACCCCGATCCGGGCGTCCCCGACGTCGATCGCGAGACGGCGACCGCGGCGCATCCCTGTCATTCCCGCCGTCACGCCGTCTCGGTGACGAGGCGTTCGACCGCGGTCATGGCGGCGCCGACGGCCTCGGGGTCCTGGCCGCCGCCCTGGGCGACGTCCGGCTTGCCGCCGCCACCGCCGCCGAGGGTCTTGGCGGCCGCGCGGACCAGGTCGCCGGCCTTCAGGCCGCGCTCGCGGGCGGCCTCGTTGGTGGCGATCACGGTCAGCGGGCGGCCGTTGGCGGTGGTGAACAGGGCCACGACAGCCGGCCGGCCACCCTGGACGCGGCCGCGCACGTCGAGCACCAGCTTGCGCAGGTCGTCGGCCGAGGTGCCGTCCGGGACCTGCCCGGTGACGAGGGCGACGCCCCGTACGTCCTTCGCGGAGTCGGCGAGCCCGCCGGCGGCCTGGAGGACCTTCTCCGCGCGGAACTTCTCGATCTCCTTCTCGGCGTCCTTCAGCTTGCCGAGCATGCCGGCGATCTTCTCCGGCAGCTCCTCGGGACGGCCCTTGACCAGCTCCTGGAGCTGTGCGACGACCGTGTGCTCCCGGGCCAGGAAGTTGTACGCGTCGACGCCGACGAGGGCCTCGATGCGGCGCACGCCGGAACCGATGGACGATTCGCCCAGCAGCTTCACCAGGCCGAGCTGGGCGGTGTTGTGGACGTGCGTGCCGCCGCACAGCTCCTTGGAGAAGTCCCCGATGGTGACGACCCGGACCTGCTCGCCGTACTTCTCGCCGAACTCCGCGATGGCGCCCTGCTTCTTGGCCTCGTCGATCGGCATGACCTCGGCGTGCACGTCGAGCTCGCGGCCGAGGACCTCGTTGATCTTCTGCTCGACGTCGGTGAGGACCGTGCCGGGCACGGCGGCCGGGGAGCCGAAGTCGAAGCGGAAGCGACCCGGCGAGTTCTCCGAACCGGCCTGGGCGGCCGTCGGGCCCAGCGCGTCGCGCAGCGCCTGGTGCGTGAGGTGGGTGGCGCTGTGGGCCCGGGCGATGGCGCGGCGGCGCTTGGTGTCGATGACGGCGTAGGCGGAGGCGCCCACGGTCACCTCGCCGACCTGGACCGAGCCCTTGTGCACGGAGACGCCGGGCACCGGCTGCTGGACGTCGCGGACCTGGATGACGGCCCCGCTGTCGAGCCGGATCCGGCCCTGGTCGGCCAGCTGGCCGCCGCCCTCGGCGTAGAAGGGGGTGCGGTCGAGGACGACCTCGACCTCGTCGCCCTCGGAGGCGGCGGGCGAGGGGACGCCGTCGACGAGCAGGCCGACGACGGTCGACTCGCCCTCGGTGGTGGTGTAGCCGGTGAACTCGGTGGCGCCGGACTCGTCCGCGACCGCGCGGTAGGCGGACAGGTCGGCGTGACCGGTCTTCTTGGCCTTGGCGTCGGCCTTGGCCCGCTCCCGCTGCTCCTTCATCAGGCGGCGGAAGCCGTCCTCGTCCACGGTCAGGCCCTGTTCGGCGGCCATCTCCAGGGTGAGGTCGATCGGGAAGCCCCAGGTGTCGTGGAGCAGGAACGCCTTGTCGCCCGGGAGGACCTTGCCGCCGGCGGCCTTGGTCTCGGTGACGGCGGTGTCGAGGATGTTGGTGCCGCCCTTGAGGGCCTTGAGGAAGGCGGCCTCCTCGGCGAGGGCGACGGTCTCGATGCGCTTGCGGTCGGTGACCAGCTCCGGGTACTGCCGCCCCATGGTGTCGACCACGACGTCGACCAGGTCCTTGACGACCGGCCCGGTGGCGCCCAGCAGCCGCATGTTGCGGATGGCGCGGCGCATGATGCGGCGCAGCACGTAGCCGCGGCCCTCGTTGCCGGGGGTGACGCCGTCGCCGATGAGCATCACGGACGTGCGGATGTGGTCGGCGACCACGCGCAGCGAGACGTCGCTGCCGTGGGCCGTGCCATAGGCGACGCCGGTGAGCTCGGTGGCCTTGTCGATGACGACCTTGAGCGTGTCCGTCTCGTACATGTTCTGGACGCCCTGCAGGATCATCGCGAGGCGTTCCAGGCCCAGGCCCGTGTCGATGTTCTTCGACGGCAGGTCGCCGAGGATCGGGAAGTCCTCCTTGCCGTCGCCGGCGCCGCGCTCGTACTGCATGAAGACCAGGTTCCAGATCTCCACGTAGCGCTCGTCGTTGACGGCCGGGCCGCCCTCGGGGCCGAACTCGGGGCCGCGGTCGTAGTTGATCTCGGAGCAGGGGCCGCAGGGTCCGGGGACGCCCATGGACCAGAAGTTGTCCTTCTTGCCCAGGCGCTGGATGCGCTCGGCCGGCACGCCGATCTTGTCGCGCCAGATCTGCTCGGCCTCGTCGTCGTCGAGGTAGACGGTGATCCAGAGGCGCTCGGGGTCGAGGCCGTAGCCGCCGTCCGCCACGGAGCCGGTGAGCAGCTCCCAGGCGAGCGTGATGGCGCCTTCCTTGAAGTAGTCCCCGAAGGAGAAGTTGCCGCACATCTGGAAGAACGTGCCGTGCCGGGTGGTCTTGCCGACCTCCTCGATGTCCGGCGTGCGGACGCACTTCTGCACGCTGGTGACGCGCGGGGCGGGCGGCTTGACCTCGCCGAGGAAGTACGGCTTGAAGGGCACCATGCCCGCGGGGACCAGCAGCAGAGTCGGGTCGTCCGCGATGAGCGACGCCGAAGGGACGGCGGTGTGACCGCGCTCCTCGAAGAAGCTCAGCCAGCGGCGACGAATTTCAGCCGACTCCATCAGTGGTCCTCATTCCGGTTGTTCGAGTGGTGGGGAAGCGTGCGCCGCTCGGGGGCCGCGGGGGACCGGCCCGGTCCCCCGGGCTCGGCCGCCTGGACGACCGCGAGGCGGGGGCGCGCGGGAAGCTCGGGATCGACCGGCGCCTCCAGGCCCAGCGCCTCGCCGAGCTCGGCCTCGCGCCGCACCATCGACTCGCGGACGTCGAGCGCGAAGTCCTTGATCCGGTGGCCGGTCTCGATGGCCCGGTCGGCGGCCTGCGCGGCGAGGCTCTCCGGGGTCAGCTGCCTGAGCTTGCGGTTGACCTTGGTGGTGGCCCAGACGCCGGCTGCTGCGCCGGCGGTGAACCAGAACGTGCGGCGGAACATCGCTGCGTCAGTCCTTCGGTCCGCTGGAGTTTCTGCCGTTGCGCTTCCCGCCGCGCACCGGCGGGACGGCCCGGCCGACGATCACCGTGCGGCGGGCCTGCCGGCGGGCGGGTTCCGTTCCGGCGCCGGACCTGCGGCCGATGGCCTGCCGGACCCCGTAACCGAACGCGGCGACCTTGACGAGCGGTCCGCCGAAGGTCGAGGCGACGGTGGTGGAGAGCGCCGAGGCGTTCGACGTGACCTCCTGCACGTCCGTCGCGATCGCGTCGACCCGGTCGAGCTGGGTCTGCGCGGAGCGCACGGTGGCGGAGGCGTCCGCGAGCAGGGGGACGGCCTGTTCGGTCACGTCCGCCACGAGCTTGGTGGTCGCCCTGAGCGTCTGGGCCAGCCTCACCAGCACGACGGCGAGGAACGAAACCAGGATCGCCCAGAAGACGGCCACCAGGATCCCGGCCACCTCTCCACCGGACACTGTGCACCGCTCTCTGGATAGTCGCTGTCTCTGTGCCGATCTGTCTCCGCTCGGCAGCGACGCGCTCCGCCGCGACAGCGGGGCGTCGTCTCCCGAGCCTATCGCGCCGGGGGGCGCCTCCCCTACCGCGTTCCGCGCGAACAATCCGAGGACAAGCGGGGAATGCCATCAAGTGATTGTACGGAGAGCACTCGGGCAAGTACCGTGCGTGTTTCATGCGACGCTCTCAGCGCCCCCACGGGTTTCCCCACGCCCCGGACGCCTCCCCCGTCACTCCCGGCGCACTCCCTGCGGAACTCTCCGCGTTCGTGGGGCGGGCGGACGAACTGGCCGCTCTCGGCCGCCGGATGGACGAGGCGCGGCTGGTCACCGTGGTCGGACCGGGCGGGGTGGGCAAGACCCGCTGCGCCGTCAAGATCGCCACACGTCTGAAGAAACGGTACTGCGACGACGTCCGGATGGTGGAGCTGTCCGCCGTCCACGACCCCGAGCTGCTGGACCACGCCGTGGTCGACGCGCTGGGCCTCACCGATCACACCGGCAGACCGCCGCGCGCGATCCTCCTGGAGCAGCTGGCCGGGCGACGGCTCCTGCTGGTGCTCGACGGCTTCGAGCATCTGGTCGACGCCTGCGCGGGCCTGGTGGGCGAGCTGCTGCGCCGCCATCCGCGGCTGCGGGTGCTGGCGGCGGGACGGTTGCCGCTGGAGGTGGCGGGCGAGCACGTGTTCCCGCTGGCGCCGATGACGGAGGACGACGCGATACGGCTGTTCGCGGAGCGGGCCGCCGCGGTGCGGCCTGGGTTCCGGCTGACCGACCGGAATCGCACGGCCGCGCGGGAGCTGTGCCGCCGCCTGGACGGAATCCCGCTCGCCCTGGAGCTCGCCGCCGGCCGGCTGCGCGTCCTCTCCGTCGAACAGGTGCTGCAGCGCCTGGACGACCGGTTCCGGCTGCTCACCGGCTGCAGCCGCAGCGCGCTGCCGCGCCACCGGACGCTCCGCACGGCCATCGGCTGGAGCCACGAGCTGTGCGCCCCGGAGCAGCGCCTGCTGTGGGCGAGGCTCTCGGTGTTCGCCGGGCAGTTCGACCTGGAGGCGGCCGAGTACGTCTGCGGCGGCTCCGGGCTGCCGCCCGAGGAGGTGCTCGACGCGCTCTCCGGACTGCTGGCGCACTCGGTGGTGGTGCGCGAGGAGTCGGCGGCCGGCAGCCGCTACCGGATGCTGGACACCATGCGCGAGTACGGCGCCGAATGGCTGGCGGCCACCGGCGACACGGACCGGCTGCGCCGCCGCCACCGGGACTGGTTCCTGGGGCTCGCCACCTGGTGCGAGCTCGACTGGTTCGGCCCCCGGCAGCGCCAGGTGGCCGCCCGGGCGGAGAGCGAGCTGCCGAACCTGCGGCGGGCGATGGAGTGCTCGCTGGAGATTCCGGGCGAGGCCCATCTCGCGCAGTATCTGGCGGGCACCCTGTGGTTCCTCTGGGTGGGCTGCGGACGCCTCTCGGAGGGCAGGCGCTGGCTCGACCACGTACTGGAGGAGGAGACCCCGTACGACCCCTCGCGGCTCAAGGCGCTGTGGGTGCTGGGGTGCGTGGCCGTGGTGCAGGGCGACCCGGCGGGCGCGATCTCCGCGCTGCAGGAGTGCCGGGAGGAGGCGGACCGGGCGGGCGACGCCACGGCGCTGGCGTACGCGGCGCACCGGCTGGGGTGTCTGGCGCTCGTCACGGACGACATGGTCAGGGCGCGGCGGCTGCTGGGCGAGGCCCTGGGCCGCTACCGGGAGCTCGGCGAGCTGAACAGCGTCGTGCTGATGGCGCGGGTCGAGCTGGCGATGGCGGTGGGGTTCCTCGGCGACATCGCCGCCGCGGCGGCGATGTGCGAGGAGGTCAGGGAGGTCTGCGAGGACCACGGGGAGCGGTGGGCCCTCGGGTACGCCCTGTACGTGCTGGCCTTCGCGGCGCTGCAGGAGGGCCGGCCGGACCGGTCCCGGGAACTGCTGGTGGAGTGCCTGACCACCGGGCACGCCTTCCGCGACCTGCTGGGGCCGGCGCTGGCCCTGGAACTGCTCGCCCTGGTCACGGTCGTCGAGGGCGACGCGGCTGAGGCGGCGCTGCTGCAGGGGGCCGCGGACCGGATCTGGGCGTCGGTGGGGCCGCCGCTGTTCGGCTCGGTGTACTTCGGGCAGCCGCGCGCCCGGTGCGAGAGGCTGGCCCGGCGGGAACTGGGCGACGGACCGTACGAGTCGGGGCTGCGCGTCGGCGGCGGGCTGGATCTGGACGCGGTGCTGGCCAGGGTGCTGGCGGGCGGGGCCGAGGACGGGCCGCGACCGTCCGGCCACGGCCCCGGGCCGTCGTCCGAGTCCAGGCCCGGGAAAGCAAACGGGCCCGCCCCCTCCCCCGCATCGGGGGCGGGCGGGCCCGAGCTCTGACGGAGAGCGGCTACGCCTGGATCAGCGGGCGTAGTACTCGACGACGAGCTGCTCGTCGCAGATGACGGGGATCTCCTTGCGGTTCGGGTCCCGGTCGAGGCGGAAGGCCAGGGCCTTCAGGTTCACCTGCAGGTAGCGCGGGGTCTCGCCGTCGGTGGCGTAGCCACCCTCGCGGGCCACCTGGAAGGGGTGCTTGTCACGGCTGCGCTCGCGGACCGTCACGACCTGGTCGGGACGGACGCGGTAGGACGGCTTGTCGACCTTGTGGCCGTCGACCTCGATGTGGCCGTGCACGACCATCTGACGGGCCTGGTAGATGGTGCGGGCGAGGCCCGAACGCAGCACCAGGGCGTCGAGACGGCGCTCCAGCTCGACGACGAGCGCCTCGCCCGTCTTGCCCTCGGCCTTCTTCGCGCGGTCGTAGGCGCGCACCATCTGGCGCTCGCTGATGTCGTACTGCGCACGCAGGCGCTGCTTCTCCAGCAGACGGACCTTGTAGTCCGAGTTCTGCTTGCGGCCACGGCCGTGCTCGCCCGGCGGGTAGGGGCGGGCCTCGAAGTACTTGACGGCCTTCGGCGTCAGCGCGATGCCGAGCGCGCGGCTCTTCTTGACCTTGGGACGCGACTGGTTAGGCACGTTCTCCAGACCTCCGTTGTAGGTTAGGTTAGGCTCACCTTAGTTGAGGAGATCGCATGTCTCGCCCGGGGAACACCAGTCACATCACGGACAGCACTGACAATCTCGACACCTCACGGGGTGCCGACATGACGGAGGACCGATCAGATCGTGGTCAGCCGCGTCCCGGCGGGCTTGAAACCACTCGGATGCCGTCAGCAGCCGAGCGCACACGAACTCTCGTACAGAGTACCTGCTCCGCGGTGCTGCTCGTGCCCGGGCTGCGCACGGCCGGCTGGGACGGGCTGGTGACGTCCCCCAGGAGCGTGGGGCCCGACGGCGACGTGTTCCTCGAACTGCCCACCGCCTCCACCGCCGTGCGGGCCGCGACGCACGCCGAGGACGACGAGACGGCCGCGGTGCTGGAGCTGACGGACGTCGCCCCGGTCTCGGTGCCGCACCGCGTCCGGGCCCGCGCCCGGGTCGCCGGGTGGCTGACCACCGTGCCCGGCCTCTCGGGGCCCGGCCTCACGACGCTGCGGCTGGAGACGGGCGAGGCGTACGTCGACGACCTGTGGGGCACCGGGACGGTGACCCCCGAGGACTTCCGGGACGCGGCGCCCGATCCCCTCGTCGGGCACGAGACGGAACTGCTCCAGCATCTGCACGCCGCCCACGGGCGGCAGCTGGACACGCTGTGCACCCTGCTGGACGGGCGGACGGCCGGCCGGTGCGCGGCGCACCGGCCGGCCGTCGTGCCGCTGGCGCTGGACCGCCACGGGCTGCGGGTGCGGGTGTGCGAGGACCGCGTCCGCTGTTTCGACGCGCGCTTCGAGTTCCCCGAGCCGGTGCGCGACATCGGGGAACTGCGCCGGGCCATGCGCACGCTCTTCGAGGCGGCGGCGGGCTGAACGACGGGCCCGCCGGCCCCTCCGCTCAGCCCGCCGGGGGCGTCTCGCCGTCGGGGCCTGGGCGGCCGAGCCGCTCGCGGACCCGCTCCACCACGTCCGCGTAGCGCGCCTCCGCGCCGTAGCGGGTGGGGCGGTAGTAGTGCCGATCGCGGACGGCGTCCGGGGCGTACTGCTGGGCGGCGATGCCGCCGGGGACGTCGTGCGGGTACACATAGCCCTGGGCGTGGCCCAGCTTGGCGGCGCCCTTGTAGTGGCCGTCGCGCAGATGGGCCGGGACCGGGCCCGCGAGCCCTTTGCGCACGTCCTCCCGCGCGGCGAAGATCGCCAGCGTCGCCGCGTTGGACTTGGGCGCCAGGGCCAGGGCGATGGTGGCATGGCTCAGGGTGAGCGCCGCCTCGGGGAAGCCGATCATGGCGACCGCCTGCGCGGCCGCGACCGCGGTGGGCAGCGCCGTGGGGTCGGCGAGGCCGATGTCCTCGCTGGCCGAGATCATCAGCCGCCGGGCGATGAACCGGGGGTCCTCCCCCGCCTCGATCATCCGGGCCAGGTAGTGCAGCGCGGCGTCGACGTCGGAGCCCCGGATGGACTTGATGAGCGCGCTCGCCACGTCGTAGTGCTGGTCGCCGTCCCGGTCGTACGTCACGGCGGCGCGGTCGACGGTCTCCTCCAGGGTGCGGAGGGTGATCTCCTTCTCCTGCTTGTCCAGGGCCGCGCCGGCCGCCGCCTCCAGCGCGGTGAGCGCCCGGCGGGCGTCGCCGCCGGCGATCCGGAGCAGGTGCTCCTCGGCGTCCTCCGGCAGGGTCACCGCGCCGCCGAGCCCTCGTTCGTCGGTCAGGGCACGGGCGAGCAGACCGCGCAGGTCGTCGTCCGTGAGCGGTTCCAGGGTGAGCAGCAGCGAGCGCGACAGCAGCGGGGAGATGACCGAGAAGTAGGGGTTCTCCGTGGTCGCGGCGATCAGCGTCACCCAGCGGTTCTCCACGGCCGGCAGCAGGGAGTCCTGCTGCGCCTTGGAGAAGCGGTGGATCTCGTCGAGGAAGAGGACGGTCTCCTTGCCGTACCCCCCGGTGGCGCGGCGGGCGCCGTCGATGACGGCCCGCACCTCCTTGACGCCCGCGGTGATCGCGGAGAGCTCGACGAAGCGCTTGTTCGTGGCCTTGCTGACCACGTACGCCAGCGTCGTCTTGCCGATGCCGGGCGGGCCCCACAGGAGCACCGACGACGGGCCCGCCGGCCCGCCGCTCCGCTCGCCGACCAGGCGGCGCAGCGGGGAGCCCGGCTTCAGCAGGTGCTGCTGGCCGACGACCTCGTCGAGGGTGCGGGGGCGCATCCGGACAGCGAGGGGGCTGCTGGACGGGTCGTTCTCCTGGCGGTCTTCGGCGGCGGCGGTGAAAAGGTCGGGCTCCACGCCTTGAAGCCTATGCCACGCCGCCGACAGCCCCGCCGGGCCGGCCGCCCGGCGGCCCGGGGACCGGTCAGCCGGTCAGCCGGTCCAGAAGTCCCACCAGCGGGTCAGGATCAGCATGCCGATGACGCCGATCCAGAGGACCGGGAGCACCCAGTGGAACTCGGTCAGTCCGCTGCGCAGCCAGCGCGGCGCGGGGATGATCCCGTGCTCGACGTTGTGCTTGGTCACGTAGCAGAACATGAAGATGGTGGCGACCCAGGCGAGGCAGCACCACAGGCAGAGCGAGTTGATGTTGTACAGGGACTGGTACTGGAGCCAGGTGCAGAAGCCGACGCCGAACAGCGTGCCGGCGTTCATCCCCAGCCAGTACCAGCCGCGGAACCGGGCGCCCGCGAGCAGCGCCAGGCCGATGCCGATGATCACCGGGTAGGCGGCCAGGCCCAGCATCGGGTTCGGGAAGCCGAAGGCGGACGCCTGCTCGCTCTTCATGATGTTGCCGCAGGCGACGACCGGGTTGAGGCTGCAGCCCGGGGTGAAGCTCGGGTCCTCCAGCAGCTTGAACTTGTCGATCGTGATCGCCCAGGCGGCGAGGAGCCCGGCGGCGCCCGTGATCACCAGCAGCAGCGCGAACGCCCGGCTGCCGCCGATGGTCCTCTTCCCGCCGTCCTCGTTCTGATCCGAGGAGGGTTGGTCAACCGCCAGAGTCGTCATGTCGCCCTTCCGTCAGTGAGTGGCCCGCTGGGCACGGTCATTGTGCCGTACCGCGGTACCGCTCTTCTGTTCGATGGGCATAAAGGCGTGCGCCGGATTCCGCGAACGACGGGTGCGGGACGCCCGGACGGCGGGCCGCCCCGGGCCCCGTACGGCGACGCGGCGGAGGGCTCCGTTCCGGCGGTCCGTCCCGGGGAGCCGCGCCCGGCCGACGGCTCCGACCTGCGGCTCCGTCCGTACGGGCGGGGCCGGGGAGCCCTGGCCGGGCGGCCGCCGGGCGGCCTGCGGGGCGGGAACGGCGCCGTGGCGGCCCCGTGCCGAGCACGCCCGCCGTGGATCAGACTCCCACCGCCCACCGTCGGCGGTTATGGCAGAAATCGCCTCTCGGGGTGAATTTCCGCATGCCCGATTGACTACGGGCGTCCGATCGGCCGCGGGCCGCCCCGGGCGGGGCCCGGAGGTCTCCGGACCCCGCCCGGCGGGACGGGTCTCAGGCGAGCCGCTCGCGGATCGCCCCGGCCGCGTCCGCCAGCGGGACGGCCGTCTGCTCGCCGGACTCCATGTCCTTGAGCTGGACGACGCCCTCGGCCAGGTCCCGCTCGCCCGCGACGACCGTGAACCGGGCGCCCGACCGGTGCGCACTCTTCATGGCGCCCTTCAGGCCGCGCTTGCCGTACGCGAAGTCCGCCGCGACGCCCTCGCGGCGCAGCTCCGTGACGACGCCGAAGAGCACTCGCCGGGCCTCCTCGCCCACCGGCACCGCGAAGACGTCGGTGGCCGCGGGGAGTTCGAGGTCGACGCCCTCCGCCTCCAGCGCGAGCACCGTGCGGTCCACGCCGAGCGCCCAGCCGACCGACGGGAGCGCCGGGCCGCCGATCATCTCGGACAGGCCGTCGTAGCGGCCGCCGCCGCCGACCGCGGACTGCGAGCCGAGTCCGTCGTGGACGAACTCGAAGGTGGTGCGGGTGTAGTAGTCGAGGCCGCGGACGAGCCTTTCGTCGTCCTCGAACGCCACGCCCGCCGCCGTGAGCAGATCGCGGACCTCCTCGTGGTACGCCTTGCAGGCGTCGCACAGGTAGTCGCGCAGCACCGGCACTCCGGCCAGCTGCTTCTGCACCTCCGGCCGCTTGTCGTCGAGGACCCGGAGCGGGTTGATCTCGATGCGGCGGCGGGTCTCCTCGTCCAGGTCGAGCTCGCGCAGGAAGCCCTGGAGCGCGTCCCGGTAGACGGGGCGGCACTCGCGGTCGCCCAGCGAGTTGAGCAGGATGCGGAAGTTCCGCAGGCCCAGCGCGCGGTACGCCTGGTCGGCCAGGATGATCAGCTCGGCGTCCAGCGCGGGGTCCTCGGCGCCGATCGCCTCGGCGCCCACCTGGGAGAAGTGGCGGTAGCGGCCCTTCTGCGGGCGCTCGTAGCGATAGTACGAACCCGAGTACCACAGCTTCACCGGGAGGTTGCCCGCCTTGTGGAGGTTGGCCTCCAGCGCCGCGCGCAGCACGGAGGCGGTGCCCTCGGGGCGCAGCGCCAGCTCGGAGCCGCCCTTGGTGGTGAGGGTGTACATCTCCTTGGTCACGATGTCGGTGGACTCGCCGACTCCGCGCGAGAAGAGGGCGACGTCCTCGAAGCCGGGCGTCTCGATGTATCCGTAGCCGGAGTTCTTCAGGGGAGCGGCGATGGCCTCGCGCACCGCGAGGTACTTCGCGGAGTCGGGCGGTGTCAGGTCGTACGTGCCCTTGGGGGCCTTGAAGGTGCTCACGGTCTTCGCTCTCGTCACATTCCTCGTCGGGGCGCGTCCATCCCGCGCAGATACGGGTTGGCGGCGCGCTCGCGGCCGATGGTCGTCTGGGGGCCGTGGCCCGACAGCACCACCGTCGAGTCGTCGAGCGGCAGGCACACACGGGCCAGCGACTCGAGGAGCTCGGCGTGGTCGCCGCCGGGCAGGTCGGTGCGTCCGACGGAGCCGGCGAAGATCAGGTCGCCCGAGAAGAGAACCTGCGGAACGTCCGCGGCCTCGGGCATCCGATACGTCACCGACCCCTTGGTATGGCCGGGCGCGTGTGCGACGTGGAACTCCAGGCCGGCCAGCTTCAGCGGGACGCCGTCGCTCAGCTCCCTGACGTCGTCCGGCTCCCCCACGGTCAGCTCGCCCATGAGCGGCATCCCGATGGAGCGGCCGAGGGCCTTCTCGGGGTCGCTCATCATGTAGCGGTCCTCGGGGTGGATCCAGGCGGGGACGTCGTGCGCGCCGCACACCGGGACCACCGAGGCGACGTGGTCGATGTGTCCGTGGGTCAGCACCACGGCCACGGGCTTCAGCCGGTGCTTCCTCAGCGCCTCCTCGACCCCCTGCGCGGCCTGGTGGCCCGGGTCGATGATCACGCACTCCTCGCCTGCGGCCGGGGCGACCAGATAGCAGTTGGTCCCCCAGGCCCCTGCGGGGAACCCGGCAATGAGCACGATCGTCCTTACTGGTCGTCCGACGGCGAATGGCGACGAAAGAAGGTCGCGGCAGTCCAGAGCCTACCGGCGCTCCTCATCACACAGCCAACCCATATACGGTACGGGCAGCCCAGACCCCACATCGACGCACAAGGAGATCACCCGGTGGTCAGCAGCGATCAGCGGCGGCGGCAGCTCGCCAGGGAGAAGTTCGAGCGGCAGCAGCAGCGCCGGGAGGAGGCCCGCCGCAAGTCGAGGCGGCTGACGATCGCCGTCTCGGCGGCGGTCGCCGTGGTGGCGGTCGCCGGGGTGGGCACGTACCTCGCCCTCGACGGCGACGACAAGAAGGACAAGGGCGACACGGCGGCGAACGCCTCCCCCTCGCCGTCGGAGAGCGAGAACGCCGAGCCCGAGCCCACGATGACGATCGACAAGAAGGCCGAGTACACGATGTCGCTGAAGACCAGCGCGGGCGACATCGCGTTCACCATGGAGGCGGCGAAGACCCCGCACACCACGAACTCGTTCAAGGCGCTCGCCGACAAGGGCTTCTTCAACGGCACGAAGTGCCACCGCCTGACCACCCAGGGCATCTTCGTGCTCCAGTGCGGCGACCCGAAGGGCGACGGCACGGGCGGCCCCGGCTACACGATCCCGGACGAGAACCTGACCGCGCTGGGCAAGGCCGGCGCGGACGGCACGGTGACGTATCCGGCGGGCACGGTGGCGATGGCGAACACCGGCCAGCCGCACACCGGCGGCAGCCAGTTCTTCCTGGTGTACAAGGACAGCAAGCTGCCGCCCAGCTACACGCCGTTCGGCACGATGGACGCCGCCTCGCTGAAGACGGTCGAGGGCGTCGGCGCGGCGGGCGTGGCCGGCGGCGCGGGCGGGGACGGTGCGCCGAAGAAGGCCGTGGACATCTCGAAGGCCGCCGTCGACAAGTCGTGACGCGTCCGGGCGGCCGGTGACGGCGGTTCGAACGGACCGGATAATTTTCGGCCCCGCCGAGTGCGGACAGCCGGGCGGCCGGTCGCCTAGATTGGCGTTGTGCAGGGCGGGCACGGCCCGCCCGAGGAAACTGTGGACGATGCCAGGGGGGCGAACCCTCTCGCGGGCATCAGGTGGAGGAGGCGCTGTGAGCAGCGACCCGTGGGGCCGCGTCGATGAGACGGGCACCGTGTACGTGCGCACGGCCGACGGCGAGAAGGTCGTCGGATCGTGGCAGGCGGGTTCCCCCGAGGAGGCTCTGGCCTACTTCGAGCGCAAGTACGAGGGCATGGTGGTCGAGATCGGCCTCCTCGAACGTCGGGTGAGGACCACCGACCTGTCGGCGAAGGACGCCACCGCCGCCATCGACCATCTGCGGCTGCAGGTGGACGAGCATCACGCGGTCGGCGACCTCGCCGCGCTGCGCGAGCGGCTCGACGCCCTGGTAGCGACGGTCGAGTCGCGCCGCGAGGAGCGCCGGGCCCAGAAGGCGCGGCAGGCCGACGAGGCGAAGCGCGCCAAGGAGGAGCTGGTCGCCGAGGCCGAGGAGCTGGCCCGCAGCGAGCAGTGGCGTGCCGCGGGCGAGCGGCTGCGCGCTCTCGTCGACACGTGGAAGGGCCTGCCGCGGCTCGACCGCAAGTCGGACGACGAGCTGTGGCACCGCTTCTCGCACGCCCGCTCGGCGTTCTCCAAGCGCCGCAAGGCCCACTTCGCCTCGCTGGACGCCCAGCGCGAGGAGGCCCGCAAGGCGAAGGAGAAGCTGGTCGCGGAGGCCGAGTCGCTCTCCGGTTCCACGGACTGGGGGGGCACGGCCGCCCGTTACCGGGAGCTGATGACGGAGTGGAAGGCGGCGGGGCGCGCCCAGCGCGAGGCCGAGGACGACCTGTGGAACCGTTTCCGGGGCGCTCAGGACGTCTTCTTCGCCGCCCGCGGCGAGGTCTTCGCCGAGCGGGACGCGGAGCAGGGCGAGAACCTCAAGCTCAAGGAGGAGCTCGCGACCGAGGCCGAGCGGCTGGTGCCGGTGAAGGACCTGAAGGCGGCCCGTGCCGCGTTCCGGGGCATCAACGAGCGCTGGGAGGCCGTCGGTCATGTGCCGCGTGACGCCCGTCCGAAGGTCGAGGGGCGGATGCACGCGGTGGAGCGGGCGCTCCAGGAGGCCGAGGAGGCCGAGTGGCGCCGGACGAACCCGGAGGCGCGGGCCCGCGCCGAGGGTCTGACCGGTCAGCTGCAGGCGGCCGTCGACAAGCTGCGCGCGCAGATCGACGCCGCCCGCGCCTCGGGCAACAACGCCCGCGCCGACAAGCTGGCCAGGGAGCTGGAGGGCCGTCAGGCGCTGCTGGACCAGGCGCTGAAGGGCCTGCAGGAGTTCGGCGGCTGATCCCGCGCCTTCGTCGAGGCCCCCGCGCGCGTCCCCCGGGACGCGTGCGGGGGCCTTTCCCTTGTGCCCTGCTCCCGGCCACGGCGAGGCCGGCCCCGCCCCGGGGGCGGCCGCCCCGGACCTCGCGGGAGTCAGGGGCGGCGCGCCGAGGTCACCCGGTAGACGTCGTAGACGCCCTCCACGCCCCGTACCGCCTTGAGGACGTGTCCGAGGTGCTTGGGGTCGCCCATCTCGAAGGTGAAGCGCGAGGTGGCCACCCGGTCCCGGGAGGTCTGCACGGCCGCCGACAGGATGTTGACGTGCTGGTCGGACAGGACGCGGGTGACGTCCGACAGCAACCGGGACCGGTCCAGGGCCTCGACCTGGATGGCGACCAGGAAGACCGAGGACTGGGTCGGCGCCCAGGCGACGTCCAGGATGCGCTCGGGCTGCTGGGAGAGCGAGTCGACGTTGACGCAGTCGGCGCGGTGCACGGAGACGCCGCTGCCGCGTGTGACGAAGCCGATGATCGGGTCGCCGGGGACGGGTGTGCAGCAGCGGGCCAGCTTGACCCAGACGTCCTCGACGCCCTTGACCACGACTCCGGGGTCGGCCTTGGCGCGGCGCTTGCCGCGGCCGCGGGAGGGCGGCGCGCTCTCCGCGATGTCCTCGTTGGCGGCGTCCTCGCCGCCGAGCGCCTGGACCAGCTTCTGCACGACCCCGGCCGCGGCGACGTGGCCCTCCCCGATCGCCGCGTACAGCGAGGAGATGTCGGGGTAGCGCATCTCGTGCGCGAGGGTGACCAGGGAGTCGCCGGTCAGGATGCGCTGGATCGGCAGGTTCTGCTTGCGCATGGCCCGCGCGATGGCGTCCTTGCCCTGCTCGATCGCCTCGTCGCGGCGCTCCTTGGAGAACCAGGCGCGGATCTTGTTGCGGGCGCGGGGCGACTTGACGAAGCCCAGCCAGTCGCGGGAGGGGCCGGCGCCGGCCGCCTTGGAGGTGAAGACCTCCACCAGGTCCCCGTTGTCGAGGGTCGACTCCAGCGGGACGAGCCGCCCGTTGACCCGCGCCCCTATGGTCCGGTGGCCGACCTCGGTGTGCACCGCGTACGCGAAGTCGACCGGGGTCGCGCCCGCGGGGAGCGCTATGACGTCGCCCTTGGGCGTGAAGACGAAGACCTCGTTGCGGGAGAGGTCGAAGCGCAGCGACTCCAGGAACTCG
Source organism: Streptomyces tyrfis (assembly GCF_037034285.1). Lineage (NCBI taxonomy): Bacteria > Bacillati > Actinomycetota > Actinomycetes > Kitasatosporales > Streptomycetaceae > Streptomyces > Streptomyces tyrfis. The sequence goes on from NZ_JBAGJZ010000014.1 coordinate 99,775, forward strand.
CCGGGGTCCTCGGTCTCCTTCTGCCAGTCCAGGAGCTGGCGCAGCCACGCCATGTCGTTGACGGTGTCCTGCCTGGCCCCCTTGCCGGTGGCCTTCGGGACGTCGGTGCGCACCTTGGAGGCGCCCGCGACGGCCTCCTGCTTGTACTTCCAGTGCGCGGCGATCCCGTACTCGGCGCGCCGGTGCATGTCGAAGGTGCGGATCTGGAGCTCGACGGGCTTTCCGCTGGGACCGATCACCGTGGTGTGCAGCGACTGGTACATGTTGAACTTGGGCATCGCGATGTAGTCCTTGAACCGGCCGGGGACCGGATTCCATCGCGCGTGGACGGTGCCGAGGGCCGCGTAGCAGTCGCGGACGGTGTCGACGAGGACCCGGATGCCCACCAGGTCGTAGATCTCCGCGAAGTCCCGGCCCCGCACGATCATCTTCTGGTAGACGCTGTAGTAGTGCTTCGGCCGGCCGGTGACGGTGGCCTTGATCCGGGCGGCGCGCAGGTCGGCCTGGACCTCGTCGGTCACTATGGCGAGGTATTCGTCGCGCTTGGGGGCCCGCTCGGCGACGAGGCGGACGATCTCGTCGTACATCTTGGGGTAGAGGATCGCGAAAGCGAGGTCCTCCAGCTCCCACTTGATGGTGTTCATGCCCAGGCGGTGTGCCAGGGGGGCGTAGATCTCCAGCGTCTCGCGGGCCTTCTTCTCCTGCTTCTCCCGCTTGAGGTAGCGCATGGTGCGCATGTTGTGGAGCCGGTCCGCGAGCTTGATGACCAGGACCCGGGGGTCCTTGGCCATGGCGACGACCATCTTGCGCACGGTCTCGGCCTGCGCGGCCTCGCCGAACTTGACCTTGTCCAGCTTGGTGACGCCGTCGACGAGCAGGGCGACCTGGTCGCCGAAGTCCTGGCGCAGGGTGTCCAGGCCGTACTCGGTGTCCTCGACCGTGTCGTGGAGCAGCCCGGCCATCAGCGTCGCCGGGTCCATGCCGAGTTCGGCGAGGATCGTGGTGACGGCGAGCGGGTGGGTGATGTACGGGTCGCCGCTCTTGCGCTTCTGGCCGCGGTGCCAGCGCTCCGCGACCTGGTAGGCGCGCTCGATCTGGCGCAGCGTGGCGGTCTCGATCTTGGGGTCGTTGCCCCGGACGATGCGCAGCAGCGGTTCGAGGACCGGGTTGTACGGGCTGGAGCGCTGCACGCCGAGCCGCGCCAGCCTGGCCCGGACGCGGTTGGAGGAGCCGCCGGAGCGCGAGGAGGTGACGGCCGGGACGGCGGGCCTGGCGGCGGGCTTCGCCGGGGGTTTCTGGGTGGACCCGGCCGGTGTGGCGGGAGCGGCCGGCTGCACGGGCGAGGCGGGCCGCAGCGCCGGAGCGGCGGCCCGGTCCGGGCCCGGTCCGGCCTCGGGGGCCGGGGGCTTCGGCTTCCGCGCGGGCTGCCCCTTCCCGGGCACGGCTGAGGCCGCCGCGGGCTTGTCGGGCTGCGGGGCGGCGACTGGCTGGGCCTCGTCTGGCAAGAGCGCTCCTCGTGCGGGTCCGGACTCCCGGAAAGGCCATCGTATCGAGCCGGTGGCCGGTCCTCCTCCGGGGACCGTGAGACCCCTCACAACACCGGACGGGCGCCGGCATGTTCCCGGTGCCCGGCCTGCGGGCGCGCGGACGGGCGCGGGCCCGTCGCGCGCCGGAGCGCGTCCGGGCCGCCGGAGCCCGGCGGAACGCCTCCGTCCGGCGGGCCCGGGCGCCGCGCCGCCCCTCGGGCCGTCCGGCCGGTGCGCGGTCCGGATACGCGTCGGGTGCCCGGGGAGACCCCGGGCACCCGACGAGGAGGGGTGTCGCTCACACCCGGATGAGGGCCTCCAGAGGGGCTCCCGCCAGGCTCCGCTCCAGCCGGGCACGCCCGTCCAGGAAGCCGAGCTCCATGAGGACCGCGACGCCCGCGACCTGGGCGCCGGCACGCCGGATCAGCTCCAGCGACGCCTGCGCGGTGCCGCCGGTCGCGAGGATGTCGTCGATGACCATGATCCGGTCGTCGGCGGACAGGTCCTCCGCGTGGATCTCGATCTCGGCGGTGCCGTACTCCAGCGCGTACGCCTGGCTGAGCGTGGCGCCGGGGAGCTTGCCCGCCTTGCGGACGGGCACGAAGCCGAGGCCGGCCCGGACCGCGACCGGCGCGGCCAGGATGAAGCCGCGCGCCTCGAGACCGACGATCTTGGTGGCGCCGTGCCGCGCGCACAGCTCGGCGAGGGTGTCGGTGAGGGCCGCGAACGCCGCCGGATCCGCGAGCAGGGGCGTGATGTCCTTGAACACCACGCCCGGCTGCGGGTAGTCGGGGACGTCGCGGATCCGGCCGAGCAGGAGCTCCCGGACGCTCTCGGTGGTTCCGCTGGTCATCAGTGCTTCCCCTGGACCCGGCCGCGGCCCCCGGGGGGCTGTCGGCGCTGACCGACGACCGCCGCGGCGGGGGCGGCGCCCGACGGGATGTCGTCGTCCGGCTGCTCGTCCCCGGCGGACTCGTCCTTGGCGGCCGCCGCCGCGCGCTTGGCGAGGACCCGCTTCTTCAGCGCCTTCATCTGCGGGTCGCGCCCCTTGAGGTCGGCGACGAGCGGGGTGGCGATGAAGATCGAGGAGTAGGCGCCCGCGGCGAGGCCGACGAACAGCGACAGCGAGATGTCGTTCAGCATGCCGGCGCCGAGGACGCCGCCGCCGATGAACAGCAGGCCGGCGACCGGGAGCAGGGCCACCACGGTGGTGTTGATCGAACGGACCAGGGTGCCGTTGATCGAGCGGTTGGCGATCTCGCCGTACGTCCACCGGGTCTGCTTGGTGACGTCCACGGTGCTCTCCTTGAGGCTGTCGAAGACGACGACCGTGTCGTACAGGGAGTAGCCGAGGATGGTCAGCAGACCGATCACGGTGCCCGGGGTGACCTCGAAGCCGACCAGGGCGTAGACGCCGACGGTGATGGTGATGTCGTGGATCAGCGCGACCAGGGCCGCGATGGCCATGCGCCATTCGAACGCGATGGCCAGGTAGATCACCACGAGGACCATGAAGACGCCGAGGCCGGTCCATGCCTTGCCGGCGATCTGCTCGCCCCAGCTGGGGCCGACCAGGTCGGCGGCGATCTTCTCCTCCGGGACGGAGAGGTCCTTGGAGAGCAGCGCCTTGATCTCGTCGGACTTGGCGGTGTCGACCTCGGTGATCTGGATGCGCATGCCGCCGTTGCCGAGCTTCTGGACGATCGCCTGGTGACCGGAGGCCTCCGTCGCGATGTCCTCGGCCTCGGCGACGGTCACGCTCGTCCTCGGAGTGGTGAAGACGGCGCCGCCCTTGAACTCGATGCCCATGTTGAGGCCGCTGACCGCCAGGCCGACGATGGCCGTGATGGTGATCAGGATCGAGATCCCGTACCAGATCTTGCGCTTGCCGATGAAGTCGTAGCCGACTTCGCCGCGGTAGAGACGGGCGCCGAGAGTGCCGAGTCGCGACATCTCACGCCTCCTTCGGGTGGTCGGTACGGGCGTTGACACGCCGCGAGCGGCGGAGAGGCGGCTTGGCACCGAGGCGCTTCGGATCCAGGCCGGACCACGGGTGTCCGCTGGAGAAGAACTTCGTGCGGGCCAGCATCGTCATGACCGGCTTGGTGAAGAGGAACACCACGACCACGTCGAGCAGGGTGGTGAGGCCCAGGGTGAAGGCGAAGCCCTGGACCTTGCCGACGGTGACGACGAAGAGCACCGCGGCGGCGAGGAACGAGACGAAGTCGGAGACCAGGATGGTGCGCCGGGCGCGCGGCCAGGCCCGCTCGACGGCGGGGCGGAGCGTGCGGCCCTCGCGGATCTCGTCACGGATCCTCTCGAAGTACACGATGAAGGAGTCCGCGGTGATGCCGATGGCCACGATGGCGCCGCAGACCGCGGGGAGGTTCAGCGCGAATCCGATGGCCGGGCCCAGCAGCGCCATCAGCGTGTAGGTCAGGACGCCGGAGGCCAGCAGGCTCAGCAGCGCGATGAACGCCAGGCCGCGGTAGTAGCTCACCAGGTAGATGATGACCAGCGCCAGGCCGATGGCGCCGGCGATCAGACCCGCCCGGAGCTGCTCGCCGCCGAGGGCGGCGGTGACGGTGGTGACCGTCTGCTCCTTGAAGCTGAGCGGCAGGGCGCCGTAGGAGAGGACGTTGGCGAGGTCCTCGGCGGACTGCTGGTCGAAGCTGCCGGAGATCTCGGCGTTGGCGCTCAGCGCCTCGCGCACGTAGGGGGCGGAGACGACCTCGCCGTCGAGCACGATGGCGAACTGGTTCTGCGGCGACTGCTGCTGCGCGAGCCGGCCGGTGATCTTCTGGAACTTGTGCGCGCCGCCCTTGGTGAATCCCATCTGGACGATCCACTGGCCGGTCTGCTGGTTGATCGCGCCCTTGGCACTGTCCACGTCCGTGCCGGAGACCTCGGCCGGGCCGAGGATGTACTTGGCGTCACCCTCGGAGCTGCACGCGACGGTGGGGTCGGTGGGCTTCACGTTGGCGCCGGCCGCGGCCCGGCCGGCCTTGGTGGAGCAGTCCAGCGCGGCGAACTTCTTCTCCAGCGCGCCGTCGGGCTGTTCGGCGGGGGCCGTGGGGTTCGTGGACGCCTTCGACTCGTCGGAGGCCTTGGGGGTGGGCGACGCGTCCTTGGTCAGCCCGCCGGTGACCGCGCGGCCCTGGGTGGTCGCGGTGGCCGACGGCGTGGTCGGGGAGCCGGTCGCCTTCGCGCCGTCGGCGGAGGTGCTGGGCTTCGGCGCGCCGGAGGGCGAGGGGCTGGCGGAGCCCTCGGGAGTGGGGGCGCCCGCGGCGATGCTCAGCACCGGACGGAAGTAGAGCTGGGCGGTCGTGCCGACCTGCTCCCTCGCCTGCTGCGAGTTCGTCCCCTTGGGGATGTTGACGACGATGTTGTCGCGGCCCTGGGTCTGGACCTCGGCCTCGGAGACGCCCAGACCGTTGACACGGCGTTCGATGATGCCGACCGCGGTGTCCATGTTCGTCTGGTTGATCGCGTCCGGCTTGCCCGGCTGGCTCTGCGCCTTGAGCGTGATCGATGTACCGCCCGCGAGGTCGATACCAAGCCGGGGCGTGGTGTTGCCCGACAAGAACATCCCGCCGGTGAGCGCGGCCATGACGATCAGGATCAGAGCCAGGGAGCGCCCCGGCCTGCCCTGTCCGCCGGCCGGTCCCCGGCTCTTCTTCGGTGCTGCCACCTTCTCGTTTCTCCCTGTCCAACCGCCCCGCGCCGGGTACGCGCCCGAGCGGCCACGAAGTGTAGTGGGGACCCACCCCCGCAGAAGATCGCACGGGCCGGGGAGCGCCGGACGCCTGTGGGCTCACGGCCTCCCCGGTTCGTACGGCTACTTCGCGTCGCCCTCGCCGTCGGTCCCGCCCTGGGACTTCTTGCCGGACTCGTCGTCCTTCGGCTCGGCGCCGTCGGCGTCGGCCTTGTCCGCCCCGGGCTTCTTGCCCAGGTCGATCCTGGTGTCGTCCGAGGTGTCCGGGGTGGCGTCCGTCTCGGTCAGCGAGGAGGCGTCGTCCGGCACGACGGCGCCGTCGAGGGCGTTCTCGTCGTCCTCGTCGTCGCCGTGGACGATGCGGTTGTACTCGGCGTCGTCGAGGACGGCGCCGATGGCGTTCTTCGCGTAGATGGCGTGGACGCCGGGCGCGACCTCCAGGAGAACCGTCTCCTCGTGGACCTCCTTGACGGTGGCGTACATGCCCCCGATCGTCCGGACGCCGGCGCCGGGCTGCATCTCGTTACGCATCTGGACGGCGGCCGCCTGCTTCTTCTTGGCGGACCGCGTCATCAGGAACATGGCCCCGATGAGCACGATGAAAGGGAGGAAAGACACGGGATTCACGGGACGAGGTTTCCTTCGCACGACCGCGCTGAGAAGCGGCCTGATCTTCGGGGGTGGGCACACCGACCCATAGGGGCGGCATCGGCGGAGTCTAGGCGAGTCCGCATCGTTGGAACAACGCCCGACGCCGCCGGTTGGTTCCTGTCCGGGTGAACCTGTGACGCGTCACGCCCCGAACAGACCCTGTTGTCCGTTTCCGCCGTGCTGCGGGGGGACGAGACCGAGATGTGCCCAGGCCGCGGGGGTCGCGACGCGTCCGCGCGGGGTCCTCGCCAGCAGCCCCTCCCGCACCAGGAACGGCTCGGCGACCTCCTCGACCGTCTCGCGCTCCTCGCCCACCGCGACCGCCAGGGTGGACAGCCCCACGGGGCCGCCGCCGAACAGCTTGAGCAGGGCGCCGAGCACCGCCCGGTCCAGCCGGTCGAGGCCGCGGGCGTCGACCTCGTACACACCGAGGGCGGCGGAGGCCACCGGGCGGTCGATCCGTCCGTCGGCCTTGACCTGGGCGTAGTCGCGGACGCGGCGCAGCAGCCGGTTGGCGATGCGGGGGGTGCCGCGGGAGCGGCCGGCGATCTCGGCGGCGCCCTCCTCGTCTATCGCCACGTCGAGGAGGCGGGCCGAGCGCCGGATGACGCGTTCCAGTTCGGTGGGGGCGTAGAACTCCATGTGGCCGGTGAAGCCGAAGCGGTCGCGCAGCGGGGGCGGCAGCAGCCCGGCCCTGGTGGTGGCGCCGACCAGGGTGAAGGGCGGGAGTTCCAGCGGGATGGCGGTGGCTCCGGGGCCCTTGCCGACGATGACGTCGACCCGGAAGTCCTCCATCGCCATGTAGAGCATCTCCTCGGCGGGCCGCGACATGCGGTGGATCTCGTCGAGGAAGAGGACCTCGCCCTCCTGGAGCGAGGAGAGGATCGCGGCGAGGTCGCCCGCGTGCTGGATGGCGGGGCCCGAGGTGATCCGGATGGGGGCGCCCATCTCGGCCGCGATGATCATGGAGAGGGTGGTCTTGCCGAGGCCGGGGGCGCCGGAGAGCAGGACGTGGTCGGCGGTGGCGCCGCGGGCCCTGGCCGCCTTGAGGACCAGGTCCAGCTGTTCGCGGACCTTCTCCTGGCCGACGAACTCGTCGAGGTCCTTCGGTCGCAGCGCGGCCTCGACCGCGGTGTCCTCGCCGTCCGCGCCGGCGTCGACGATCCGCTCGTCCAGGCGTGCGTCGAGCCGCTCGCCGGTGTCGGATCCGGTCTCGTCCCAGTTCATTCCGTCCGTCCCGCCTCGGGTGTCTCGGTGCCGTGCGGTGCCCGGCCCGGCGTCGGGTGCCCCCTCGGGGGCGGCGCGCCGGTCAGCGCGCGCGGTTCAGGGTCTGCAGCGCGGCGCGCAGCAGCTGCGGCACGGGGGCCTGTCCGTGCTCGGCGAGCGCCTCCTCGGCCTGCGGGGTGACGGCGGCGACCGCCTCGTCGGCCTCCCGGGTGGCGTAGCCGAGGCCGATCAGTGCGGCGTGCAGCTGGTCGCGCCAGGAGGGAGTGACCGCGGCGCCGACGCCCTGCCGGCCGATCCGGGCGCCGACCGGCTCGCCGAGCCTGTCCTTCAGTTCGAGGAGGAGTTTCTGCGCCCCCTTCTTGCCGATGCCGGAGACGGCCGTGAGCGCCTTCTCGTCGCCGGTGGCGACGGCGATCCGCAGGGCGTCCGGGCTGTGCGTGGCGAGCATGGCCAGGGCCAGCCGGGGCCCGACTCCGCTGGCGGTCTGGAGCAGTTCGAAGACCTGCCGTTCGTCGTCGTCCGCGAAGCCGTAGAGGGTGAGCGAGTCCTCCCGTACGACGAGGGAGGTGGCGAGCCGGGCCTCCTGGCCGATCCGGAGCCCGGCGAGGGTGTCCGGGGTGCACTGGACGGCCATGCCGACGCCGCCGACCTCGATCACGGCCGTGGTCGGGGCGAGTGCGGCGACGGGGCCGCGGACGAAGGCGATCATCGGGGGACCTTCCGGGCGGGGGTCGCGGCCGCGCGGACCGCGGGGGTACGGGGGGTGCGCGGGGCGCGGGCCGCGGCGGCCGCCGCGTGCGCCTGCTGGAGCCGGTTGGCGGCGGGGGCGCGCCAGATGTGGCAGATGGCGAGCGCGAGGGCGTCGGCCGCGTCGGCCGGCTTCGGCGGGGCATCGAGCCTCAGCAGCCGGGTGACCATGGCGCCGACCTGCGCCTTGTCGGCGCGGCCGCTGCCGGTGACGGCGGCCTTGACCTCGCTCGGGGTGTGCAGGGCGACGGGTATGCCGCGGCGCGACGCGCAGAGCATGGCGACCGCGCTGGCCTGGGCGGTGCCCATCACCGTGCGGACGTTGTGCTGGCTGAACACCCGCTCGACGGCGACGAACTCGGGCCGGTGCTCGTCGAGCCACTCCTCGATGCCGCGCTCGATGGCGACCAGCCGGTGGCCGAGCTCCGCGTCGGGCGGGGTGCGGACGACGCCCACCCCGCGCATGGTCAGGGTCCGGCCGGCCACGCCCTCGACGACGCCGACACCGCACCGGGTCAGTCCCGGGTCGACGCCGAGTACCCGCATGGGTCGTCCCCCTCCGTACCGATCGGTCAACTGTTCCCGCAGGCTATCGGCTCGCACCGACAATGTGCCGGGCAATGCGACGGGCCGACGGGGTGTGTCCCCCGCCGGCCCGTGCGTGGCGGCCGCGCCGAGCCCGGCTCAGGCGTCGACCTTCTCCATGACCTCGTCCGAGACGTCGAAGTTGGCGAAGACGTTCTGGACGTCGTCGCTGTCCTCCAGCGCGTCGATCAGCTTGAAGATCTTCCGCGCGCCCTCCTCGTCCAGCTCGACCTGCATGGTGGGCAGGAAGCTGGCGTCCGCGGAGTCGTAGTCGATGCCGGCCTCCTGGAGGGCGGTGCGGACCGCCACCAGGTCGGTGGCCTCGCTGACGACCTCGTAGGTCTCGCCGAGGTCGTTGACCTCCTCGGCGCCCGCGTCGAGCACCGCGCCGAGGACGTCGTCCTCGGTCAGCCCGCCCTTGGGGACGATGACGACGCCCTTGCGGTTGAAGAGGTATGAGACCGAGCCGGGGTCGGCCATCGAACCGCCGTTGCGGGTCATCGCGACGCGCACGTCGGAGGCGGCGCGATTGCGGTTGTCGGTGAGGCACTCGATGAGCACCGCGACGCCGTTCGGGCCATAACCCTCGTACATGATCGTCTGATAATCGACGCCGCCCGCCTCGAGACCGGCGCCCCGCTTGACCGCGGAATCGATGTTCTTGTTCGGTACGGAGCTCTTCTTCGCCTTCTGGATCGCGTCCACGAGGGTCGGGTTCCCGTCGGGGTCCGCGCCACCGGTACGGGACGCGACCTCGATGTTCTTGATCAGCTTCGCGAAGAGCTTGCCGCGCTTGGCGTCGATCACGGCCTTCTTGTGCTTCGTCGTAGCCCATTTAGAGTGGCCGGACATCTGCCTTCTCCTTCGCGTCACCAAAAATCGATCGGAACCCGGGAGATCCTACCGGGATCGAATCAGCCCACCGCGCGCACCATGTTCACGAACAGCGTGTGAACGCGGTGGTCCCCGGTCAATTCCGGGTGGAACGAGGTCGCCAGCGCATTTCCCTGGCGTACGCCGACGATGTGGCCGCCGTGCTCGGCCACGACCTCGGCGCGGGCGCCGACCGACTCCACCCAGGGGGCGCGGATGAAGACGCCCTCGACCGGGCCGCCGTCGATCCCGGCGACCTCCACGGCCGCCTCGAAGGACTCGTTCTGGCGCCCGAAGGCGTTGCGGCGCACGATCATGTCGATCCCGCCCACGGTCTCCTGTCCGGAGCGCGGGTCGAGGATCTTGTCGGCGAGGAGGATCATCCCGGCGCAGGTGCCGTAGACCGGAAGCCCGTCGCGCACCCGCTCGCGCAGCGGCTCCAGCACGCCGAACAGGGAGGCCAGCTTGGACATCGTGGTGGACTCGCCGCCGGGGACGACCAGGCCGTCGAGCTCGGCGAGCTCCTCGGGGCGCCGGACCGGCCTGGCCAGGGCGTCCGCCGAGGCCAGGGCGATCAGGTGCTCCCGTACGTCGCCCTGGAGGGCCAGGACGCCGATCACAGGGGTGTGGCTCATCGGTGCTTACCAGCCGCGGGTGGCGTAGCGCTCGGACTCGGGCAGGGTGTCGCAGTTGATGCCGACCATGGCCTCGCCCAGGTTCCGGGAGGCGTCCGCGATGACCTTCGGGTCGTCGTAGAAGGTGGTGGCCTTCACGATGGCGGCGGCGCGCTTGGCCGGGTCGCCGGACTTGAAGATGCCGGAGCCGACGAAGACGCCCTCGGCGCCGAGCTGACGCATCAGCGCCGCGTCGGCGGGGGTGGCGACGCCGCCCGCGGAGAAGAGCACGACGGGCAGCCTGCCCAGCTCGGCGACCTCCTTGACCAGCTCGTAGGGGGCGCGGAGCTCCTTGGCGGCGGCGTACAGCTCGTGGTTGTCGTAGCCGCGCAGCCGCGCGATCTCGTTCTTGATCTGGCGCAGGTGGCGGACGGCCTCGACGACGTTGCCGGTGCCGGCCTCGCCCTTCGAGCGGATCATGGCCGCGCCCTCGGCGATGCGGCGCAGGGCCTCGCCGAGGTTGGTGGCGCCGCACACGAACGGGGTGGTGAACGCGAACTTGTCGCTGTGGTTGACCTCGTCGGCGGGCGTGAGGACCTCGGACTCGTCGATGTAGTCGACGCCGAGGGCCTGGAGGACCTGGGCCTCCACGAAATGGCCGATGCGGGACTTGGCCATCACCGGGATGGAGACGGCCTCCATGATCTCCTCGATCATGTTCGGGTCGGACATCCGGGCCACTCCGCCGTCCTTGCGGATGTCGGCCGGGACCCGCTCCAGGGCCATGACGGCGACGGCGCCCGCGTCCTCGGCGATCTTCGCCTGCTCCGCGTCGACGACGTCCATGATGACGCCGCCCTTGAGCTGCTCGGCCATGCCGCGCTTGACGCGGGCGGTTCCGGTGGCCGGGGAGTCGGCGGTCTCGGGGGTGGTGGGAAGCGTGGACACGGATGGACCTCACTCGGAGAAAGTCGCTGAAAAGCGCTGATTGGCGCAGCACTGAGCAAACTCTCCGGGTCCGGTCCACTTCAAGGGCCAATGCGAGGCCGGTGGATCGTTTTGAACGCGTGCGGGACGGGTGGTGGGCCCGGTTCGCGCGTGTACGGGCACGGGCCGCGCGCGTACCGGCACGGGCCGGGGGCCGGTCGCGTCCGCGCGGGGGTCAGCCGACGGCGCGGTCCGCCAGTGCGACGGGCGGTTCGTCGTCCATCTCGAAGGCGAGCGGGAACGGGGCGTGCCCGGCGAGCCGGAACCACCGCACCGTGCGGTGCCGGCGCAGCGCGCGGGCCGCCCGTACCGCGTCGTTGTGGAACCGCCTGGCCATCGGGACCCGGCGCACGGCCGCGGCGAGCTCGGAGGCCGCCTCCTGGCCGCCGGGGATCTCCTTGACGGCCTCCACCTGGGCGGGCTCGCCGAAGACCGCGCGCAGGGCGGCGCTCAGTTCGCTCTCCGCGACCTCGCGGTGCTCCTCCTCGGCCTGGCGGGCGGCGTGCGCGGCCTCGTAGAGCACGATGGACGCGGCCGGGTCGAGGACTCCGGAGGTGGCCAGTTCCTGGGTCACCGAGGCGCGGCGCAGGAGCTGCGCGTCGAGGGCGGCGCGGGCGGCGTCGATGCGGGTGTGCAGCCGGTCCAGCCGGCCCGCCGTCCAGCTGAGGTACATCCCGATCGCGACGAGTGCGACGACGGTCCAGATGAGGGTTTCGATCACGGGCGGCAAGGCTACCGCCGGGGCGTGCGCGGCGGGGCCGCGCGGTCCGGGGCGCGGGCCGGGCCCGGCCGCCGGCCGCCGGCCCGCTTCAGTCCCGCGCCAGTCCGAGGCGGGCGCGCAGCCCGGTGCGTTCGTCCGCCGCCACCGAGGCCGCGCCGTCCGTCACCGTCTCGTACACCGCGAGGATGTCGGCGCCGACCGTCGACCAGTCGAACCGCCGCACGTGCGCGCTGCCGCGCTCGCGCAGTTCGGCACGCCGCCGCGGGTCGCCGAGCAGCCGGACCGCGGCCGCCGCGAGCGCGTCGGCGTCCTCGTTGGCGAAGAGTTCGCCCGCCGCGCCCTGGTCCAGCACCTGGGCGAACGCGTCCAGATCGCTGGCCAGGACGGGGGCCCCGGCCGACATCGCCTCGACGAGGATGATCCCGAAGCTCTCCCCGCCCGTGTTGGGGGCGACGTACACGTCGACGCTGCGCAGCAGCCGTGCCTTGTCCTCGTCGCTCACCATGCCGAGGAACTCCACCCGCCCGCGCGCCTCCTCGGGCAGCGAGGCGACGGCCTCCTCCTCGTCGCCCCGGCCCGCCACCAGCAGCCGGGCGTCCGGGCGGGCGGCGAGGATAGCGGGCAGCGCGCGCATCAGGACGGGCAGCCCCTTGCGGGGTTCGTCGATGCGCCCGATGAAGCCGATGGTGCCGCCCCTCCGGTCGTCGCCGTCCTGGACGGGGTTTCGGGCCTGCTCGGACTGCCATTCGGGCCGGGGTTCGGCCGAGGCGAAGAAGTCGACGTCGACGCCGTTCGGGATGACGACGGCGTCGCCGCCGAGGTGTTCGACCAGGGTCCGGCGGGCGTACTCGCTCACCGCGATGCGCGCGCTGATCTTCTCCAGCGCGGGCTGCAGGATCGGGTACGCGGCGATCATGGCCCGGGAGCGCGGGTTGGAGGTGTGGAAGGTGGCGACGATCGGCCCCTGCGCGGCCCAGCAGGCGAGCAGTCCCAGCGACGGGGAGGTCGGCTCGTGGATGTGGATGACGTCGAAGGTGCCGTCGTGCAGCCAGCGGCGGACCCGCGCGGCGGAGAGGAGGCCGAAGTTCAGCCGGGCCACGGAGCCGTTGTAGGGCACGGGCACGGCCCGGCCCGCCGAGACCACGTACGGCGGCAGCGGGGTCTCGTCGTCGGCGGGCGCCAGCACGGACACCCGGTGGCCGAGGCGGATGAGGTGCTCGGCCAGGTCCCGGATGTGGAACTGCACCCCGCCGGGCACGTCCCAGGAGTACGGGCACACGATGCCGATCTTCACGGCCGCCCCTCCCGGTCCGCACCGGCGGCGGAGCCCGCCGGGTCCGCCAGATCCGCGGGCCACAGTCGTTGCAGCATGTGCCAGTCCTCCGGGTGCTCGGCGATCCCCTCGGCGAAGGCGTCGGCCAGCGCCTGGGTCATCGAGGACGTCTTCTCCCGGCGGCTGCCCGACTCGGGGACCTCGACGGCCGGATGGACGCGGGCCTTCATCACGGGCGTGCCGTCGTACCGGAGGGTCACCGGCAGCAGCAGTGCGCCGGTCTGCTGGGCGAGCAGCGCCGGTCCCGCGGGCATCCGCGCGGTCTCGCCGAAGAACGTCACCTCGATCCCGGAGGCCGACAGATCGCGGTCGGCGACCAGGCAGACCAGGCCGCCCGCGCGCAGCCGCCGGGCCAGGGCGCCGAAGGCGGCGCCGCCGCTGTGCGGCAGCACCTCCATGCCGAGGCCCTCGCGGTAGGCGACGAACCGGTCGTACAGCGTCTCCGGCTTCAGCCGCTCCGCGACCGTGGTGAAGGGGACCTTGAGCTCGGTGGTGACCCAGGCGCCGGCCAGGTCCCAGTTCGCCAGGTGGGGCAGGGCGAGGACGACCCCGCGCCCGGCGTCCAGTCCCTCGGTCAGCCGGTGCGCGTCGGCGACCTCGACGGAGGTCCGGATCCGGTCCGGACTCCAGGCGGGCAGCCGGAACGACTCCATCCAGTAGCGCATGTAGGAGCGCATCCCGGCCCGGGAGAGCGCGGCGAGCCGGGCCGACGACGCCCCGGGCACGACCCGGGCCAGATTCGCCTCCAACCGCAGCACGCCCTTGCCCCGCCGCTTCCAGACCTGATCGGCGAGGGTGCGGAAGAGACCGCGGGCGACCGGTTCCGGCAGCTTCTTGACCGCGGCCCAGCCGAGCCCGTACAGCCCGTCGGTCAGCCGGTCCCGCAGGCCGGTCCGTTCACCGCCCGTCGCCTCGCTCACCGCGCGGCCCCGCTCCCCCGGGCGGCCTCGGCGGCGTCCGCCTCGGCGGACTCGCGGCGCACGGTCACGACCCGCTGCACCAGCGTCACCAGGCTGCCGGCGGCGACGATCCACAGCGCGATCGGCAGCACGATCTGGATGCCGGGGACGCCGAACGCGTGGAGACCGGCGAGGCCGGCGGCGACCAGCGAGATCACCAGCCTCTCGGCGCGCTCCACGAGCCCGTTGACCGCGACCGGCAGCCCGATCGACTCGCCGCGCGCCTTGGTGTACGAGACCACCTGGCCGCTGGCCAGGCAGAAGATGGCGACCGCGCACAGCAGGTTGTCGTCGCCCCGGCCCGCGTACCAGAGCGCGAATCCGCCGAAGATCGCCCCGTCGGCGACCCGGTCGAGCGTCGAGTCGAGGAACGCGCCCCAGCGGCTGGAGATGCCGGCCTGCCGGGCCATGTTGCCGTCGACGAGGTCGGAGAAGACGAAGACCGTGATGACGATCGTGCCCCAGAAGAACTCCCCCATCGGGAAGAAGACCAGCGCACCTGCCACCACCCCTGCCGTCCCGATCAGGGTGACCGCGTCAGGGCTCACGCCGAGACGGAGCAGCAGTGCGGCGAACGGTGTGAGGACACGCGTGAAAAAGGCACGCGCGTACTTGTTCAGCATGGCCTTCCCGAGGGTCTGTGGCCGGGCGGCCCCTTCGGCCACCGGCTGGCCCATCGTAGTCACGCCGGGCGGAGGTCGGCCTCCGGGCACCCGGCCGCGCGCCGGGCATGTGACGGATGGACGCGGCCCGGCGCGAGTGGAAAGCTCGAATTACCGCGGGCGTCGCGGCGGCCGCCGCGTCGTCTCCACGGGGGCCCGGTGCGCCCTTCCCGCTCCCCCGCGTCCCCCTCGGCCGAGGGCCCTCCCCGCGGCGTCCCGGCCCCGGAGGACGCCCCCGCTCCCGGGGGAACGCGCCGGATCCGCGTCCCGCTCCTCCGAAGAGGGCGCCGGTTCCCCACCCCCGCTCCGCGTCATCGATCCGGGAGGCAGGCCATCATGGGCGACAGGACACACGCACACGCCGGGGCCGCGGGCGGGGTGACGACGGCCGACCGGCCCTCGTCCCTCCGCAACGTGGTGCTGGCCGGCCACAGCGGCTCCGGCAAGACCACCCTCGTCGAGGCCCTGGCGCAGACGGCGGGCGCGGTCAACCGGCCGGGCCGGGTCGAGGACGGCGCGACCGTCTCCGACTACGACGAGATCGAGCACCGGCGGCAGCGTTCCGTGCAGCTCTCGCTGGTCCCCGTCGACTGGGGCGGGTACCGGATCAACCTGCTGGACGCCCCCGGGTACGCCGACTTCGTCGGGGAGCTCAGGGCCGGTCTGCGGGCGGCGGACGGGGCCCTGTTCGTCGTGTCGGCCGCGCAGGAGGCCGACGCCGTGGCCGCCACCGCCCGGGCCGCGTGGGACGAGTGCGCGGCGGTCGGCATGCCGCGCGCCATCGTCGTCACCCACCTGGACACGGCCCGCACCTCGTTCGACGAGATGACGCGGGTCTGCGGCGAGATCTTCGGCGGCGACGATCCGGACGCCGTGCTCCCGCTCTACCTTCCGGTCCACGGCCCCGCGGGCCCCGACGGGCACGCCCCGCTCACCGGACTCACCGGGCTCCTGAGCCGGCGCGTCCTCGACTACTCCTCGGGCGAGCGCCGGGTCGGGCCGCCCGACGAGAACGCCCGGGCCGCGCTCCGGGAGGCCCGCGACCGGCTCATCGAGGGCATCATCGCGGAGAGCGAGGACGAGACCCTGATGGACCGCTATCTGGCCGGCGCCGACCTCGACACGGACACACTCCTGAAGGACCTGGAGCGCGCCGTCGCGCGCGGCGCCTTCCACCCCGTGCTCGCCGCGGCCCCCGCCGCCGAGGGCGCCCGCCAGGGCGTGGGCACGGTCGAACTCCTGGACCTGATCACCGGGGGGCTCCCGGCCCCGCCGGAACGCCCGCTGCCCGACGTCGCCCCGCTGCACGGCACCGCGCTGCCGGTCCTGAACTGCGACCCGGCCGGCCCCCTCCTCGCCGAGGTGGTCAAGACGGCCTCCGACCCGTACGTCGGCCGGATGTCGCTGGTACGCGTCTTCTCCGGCACCCTGCGCCCCGACGACACCGTCCACGTCTTCGGTCACGGCCTCACCGACCCGCGCGACGAGGTCCGCCCCTGCCACGAGTCCGAGGTGCGGGTCGGCGCGCTCTCCTCGCCCTTCGGCGGGCAGCAGCGCCCGCTCACCGCGTGCGCCGCCGGCGATCTGGCCTGCGTCGCCAAGCTGGGCGACGCCGAGACCGGAGACACCCTCTCCGGCGGCGACGCGCCCCTGCTGATGGACCCCTGGACCGCGCCGGACCCGCTGCTGCCGCTGGCCATCGAGGCGCACGGCAAGGCGGACGAGGACCGGCTCTCCCAGGGGCTGGCCCGGCTCGTCGCCGAGGATCCGACCATCCGGCTGGAGCAGAACCAGGACACCGGTCAGCTGGTCTTGTGGTGTCTCGGCGAGGCCCATCAGGACGTGGCCCTGGACCGGCTGCGCAGCCACTACGGGGTCCGGGTCGACGTCGTGCCGCACCAGGTGGCGCTGCGCGAGACCTTCGCGGCGCCGGCCGGCGGGCGCGGCCGGCACGTGAAGCAGTCCGGCGGCCACGGTCAGTACGCGATCTGCGAGATCGACGTGGAGCCGCTGCCTCCCGGGTCGGGCGTCGAGTTCGTCGACGAGATCGTGGGCGGGGCGGTGCCGCGCCAGTTCATCCAGTCCGTGGAGAAGGGGGTGCGCGCCCAGGCCGCCCGCGGAGTGGCGGCCGGGTATCCGCTGGTCGACGTGCGGGTCACGCTGCGGGACGGGAAGTCCCACTCGGTGGATTCCTCCGACGCCGCGTTCCAGACCGCGGGTGCGCTGGCCCTGCGCGAGGCGGCCGCGGCCGCCCGCGTCCGGTTCCTCGAACCGGTCGCCGAGGTCCGGGTCCTGGTGCCGGACGAGTACGTGGGCCCGGTGATGAGCGACCTGTCCGGGCGGCGCGGCCGGGTGGTCGGCACCGAGCAGGCCGGCCCCGGACGCACCCTCGTACGGGCCGAGGTCCCGGAGCTGGAGATCGGACGGTACGCCGTCGATCTGCGCTCCCTCTCCCACGGCGCGGGCCGGTTCGAGCGGGCGTACGCCCGGCACGAGCCCATGCCCCCGCAGCTCGCGGAACGCATCCGACAACAGCAGGAAACCAGCCCCGTTGGCGTGTAATCACCCCTGCCGGCGTCCTTCGCCCGCCGTTTGTCCACAGGGGCGGACGGCGCGGCGATCCGGACGTTACTCTGTGGTCCCAGCTCAGAAGGTGTGCGGGGCACGGCAGTTGGGAAACAGCCGCAGGAGCGGTTCCTCGGCGGTGAGTGGGGGCTACGGTGGCCAACGACGGATTCGATTTCTCTCCCGGAGCACAGATCCCGATCCAGGGCTCGGGCGGAGCGGCGGTGGCGACGAACGCCCTCGCCTCCGCGGCGTACCGCGACAGCCCGGTGGAGAAGATCCTCGACGCCAACAGCGAGTGGCACAAGTCGGAGGTGAAGGCGGGGCGTTCGAAGTTCTTCAAGTCGGACTACTTCAAGCCGGACCTCGGCGAGGCGTTCTCCCGCGCGGTGCAGGAACGCACGCTGGGCGGTGCCCGCAAGGCGCTCATCCAGTCCTTCGGCGCCGATCCGCGGACGGTCGTCGAGCACTGCCTGTCGGCCAGTCGGCTGCGCCGGGCCCGCGACATCAAGCTGACCGCCGTCACCGGTCTGTTCGGCATTCTCTTCCTGCCCGGGATGCTGCTGTGGATCATCGCCTTCCGGTTGCGTGACGGGCTCGGGAGGACGAAGGACAAGGCGCTCGCCGCCGTGGGCAACGCGCTGCTGCCGATCATCGGGATCGTGGCCCTGATCCTCCTGGTCAAGCTCCCGCTCACCGGCTTCCTGGCGCTGTACGCGCGGGCGATGATCATCGCTCCGGTCGTCGGCTGGTTCATCGCCAAGCGGATCGCGGAGTCCTCCGCCAAGGACCTGCGCGACCGCTGGACGGGGCTGTTGTCCGGCGGCGGCGTCATCGCCAAGATCCCGGAGGCCGCGCCGAAGAACCCCAGCGAGACCTCCCGCGAGACGCTCCGCCAGAACCTGGAGAAGCTCTCCGCCGAGCAGCAGTCCAACTCGGTCTTCTACGCGGGGCCCAAGGGGATCCTCGGCATGGGTACCCGGTGGGGCAGCTGGCAGCTCGCGGAGGAACTGGTCTCCAAGGACCCCGACAAGGAGTTCCACCGGTTCCGGAGCTGGGACCTGATCCGGGCCATCCACGACCAGCTCAAGCTGTTGGAGCGCGGTCCGCTGAACACCGGGGGCTTCCCCAAGCCGTCGGTCACGCACTGGATCGTGTCGCCCGTCGGGGAGAACGCCGACTCGGTGTCCCGCCCCGATGGCGAGGACGTGGCCACCTTCCAGGTCAAGCCGCACGAGATACAGCGGATCTGCAACCACCAGCAGTTCGGCGGCGGCGACCGGCACTATCTGGGGGTGCAGTTCATCCTCTGGGACGGCCAGTTGGTCATCACCATGATGATCACGGTCACGGTGCTCTACGAGACGCTGCGCATCGAGGTCACCGGTCACGCGCTCGGCCCGGTCCATTCGCTCTTCACCAGCAAGCCCTCGGCGAAGACGAAGACGGTCAACAAGACGGTCCGGTTCTGGGAGACGCGCGACATCACCCTCCCGCTGGTCGAGTCCTCGGAGGTCGTCCGCCTCGCCCTGCGCGCCCCGCTGACCTGGTATCCGCCGCTGCTGGACTACCTCGGCGGCAAGATCGCCCTGCCCGAGCCGTTCGGGCTGCGGCACGCGTGGGCGGAGAAGCCGTGGCGGCACCGCTTCATGGCGGACGACGCGATGCGCGCGGCCACCCCGGTGCTGCGGGCCGTGCACAGCGCGGCCCTGCGCGTGCTGGAGGAGAACGGCGTCAACACCGAGCGCTTCGACAACCGTTCGATGGTGCTCAGCGGCCTGATCCAGGACCCGGCCCCGCGCAAGGCCGACCTGTACGACGCGTAGGCCCGGGGCCGGGGGCGCTCCGAGGCGGCCCGGGAAGGGTCATGGCCGCGGGGACGCTCTTGGACGCCGAAGAGGCCCCGGATGCGTGGACGAGAGCCCCGGGTGCGGTGGAAGGGCGTCCCGGGTGCGTGGAAGGGCGTCCCGGGTGCCTCACGCCCCGGGCGCGGCGAAGGCCGCCCCCGCCGGAGACGGCGCACGGGGCGGCCTCGGTGCGCTCCGGGGCGGCGCCGCCCCGGCGGCCGCTCGCCGCGACGACCGGGCCGGTCCGGCCGGGCCCGGCGGCCGGGTCAGTCCACCGGCCAGACGGCGGCCAGCATCGCGCGGGTGTCGGCGAGCAGCTGCGGCAGCACCTTCGTGTGTCCGATCACCGGCATGAAGTTGGTGTCGCCGCCCCAGCGCGGCACCAGGTGCTGGTGCAGATGCGCGGCGATGCCGGCCCCCGCCGAGGCCCCCTGGTTGAGCCCGATGTTGAATCCGTGCGCCCCGGAAGCCGCCCGCAGGGCGACCATCGCCCGCTTGGTGAAGTCGGCCAGCTCCATGGTCTCCGGGCCGTCCAGCTCCGTGTAGTCGGCGACGTGCCGGTACGGCACCACCATCAGGTGCCCGCCGTTGTACGGGTACAGGTTCAGCACGGCGTAGACGCTCTCGCCGCGCGCGACGACCAGCCCGTCCTCGTCCGACTTCGACGGGATCGCACAGAACGGACAGCCGTCA
This sequence comes from Streptomyces tyrfis, assembly GCF_037034285.1. NCBI lineage: Bacteria > Bacillati > Actinomycetota > Actinomycetes > Kitasatosporales > Streptomycetaceae > Streptomyces > Streptomyces tyrfis. The sequence goes on from NZ_JBAGJZ010000014.1 coordinate 119,480, forward strand.
CCGGCCTCCGAACCGGTCGGCTTGTTCTCGCCCTGGATGTAGGCCATCCGGTGGGGCGTCCACAGGCGCTGAAAGGCGTCGGGCGTCCCCACTCCGATCTGCTGCTCCGGCTCACTCGTCATGCCGATCAGCATATTGCTTCGCTCCGGGACGGGGTGCCGCCGGGGCCGCACCCGCCTCCCGCCCCGTCCCGGGAGGGCGGCCCTCCGGCCGCATGGCCCGGCCGCGCACCCGCGCACGACCCCACGCCCGCGCACGACCCCGACCACGCGGCCGCGACCGCGCCCTGGAGCGCAACCCCGCACCCCGGCGCGCGCCCCGGACGCGCAGCGGCGCCCGGAGGGAGCCCGCGCTGGGCCCTCCGGGCGCCGTCGTCCCCTCGGCGGGGTTCCGGGCACCGTCCGTGCCGACCGGCCGCTCCGGGCCCGGTCCCCCGCCCTCGGGGCGTCACACCTGTGCGCGCCGCTCCACCACGTCGACGAGCTTGGCGATCGCCTCGTCCCGGGCGATGCCGTTCTCCTGCGAGCCGTCGCGGTACCGGAACGACACCGTGCCGGCGTTCATGTCCTCGTCACCGACAATGATCATGAACGGCGTCTTCGCCTTCTGGGCGTTGCGGATCTTCTTCTGCATCCGGTCCGACGAGGCGTCCACCTCGATCCGCAGGCCCCGCTTCCGCGCCTGGGCCGCGAACTCCTGGAGGTACGGGACGTGGGCGTCGCCGATCGGGATGCCGACCGCCTGGACCGGTGCCAGCCACACCGGGAACGCGCCCGCGTAGTGCTCCAGGAGCACCGCGAAGAAGCGCTCGATGGAGCCGAACAGGGCCCGGTGGATCATGACCGGACGCTGCTTGGAGCCGTCCGGGCCGGTGTACTCCAGGTTGAAGCGCTCCGGCAGGTTGAAGTCGAGCTGGACGGTCGACATCTGCCAGGTGCGGCCGATCGCGTCCCGTGCCTGCACGGAGATCTTCGGGCCGTAGAACGCGGCGCCGCCCGGGTCCGGGACCAGCGGCAGCCCCTGCTTCTCGGCGACCTGGCGCAGCGTCTCCGTGGCCTCCTCCCACACCTCGTCGGAGCCGACGAACTTCTCCGGGTCCTTGGTGGACAGCTCCAGGTAGAAGTCGGTCAGACCGTAGTCGCGCAGCAGGTTGAGCACGAAGGTGAGCGTGCGGTCGAGCTCCTCCGCCATCTGCTCCTTGGTGCAGTAGATGTGCGCGTCGTCCTGGGTGAAGCCGCGCGAGCGGGTCAGACCGTGCACCACGCCGGACTTCTCGTACCGGTACACCGTGCCGAACTCGAACAGGCGGAGCGGCAGTTCGCGGTACGAGCGCCCCCGCGCGTCGAAGATCAGGTTGTGCATCGGGCAGTTCATCGGCTTGAGGTAGTAGTCCACCCCGTCGTCGAGCTGCATGGGCGGGTACATGCCGTCGGCGTACCAGTCCAGGTGGCCGGACTTCTCGAAGAGCTTGCCCTTGGTGGCGTGCGGGGAGTAGACGAACTCGTAGCCCTCCTCCTCGTGACGCCGCCGGGAGTAGTCCTCCATGGCGCGGCGGACGACGCCGCCCTTGGGATGGAAGACCGCGAGGCCGGGGCCGATCTCGTCCGGGAAGGAGAAGAGGTCCAGCTCGTTGCCGAGCTTGCGGTGGTCGCGCTTGGCGGCCTCCTCCAGGAACTCCAGGTGCGCCTTCAGCTCCTCCTTGGTGGGCCAGGCGGTGCCGTAGATGCGCTGGAGCATGGGGTTCTTCTCGCTGCCCCGCCAGTACGCCGCGGCGTTCCGCATCAGCTTGAACGCCGGGATGAACCGGGTGGTCGGCAGGTGCGGACCGCGGCAGAGGTCCTTCCAGCACAGCTCGCCGGACTTCGGGTCGAGGTTGTCGTAGATGGTCAGCTCGCCGCCGCCCACCTCGACGTCCGCCCCGTCGCCCGCGGTCTCCACGGAGCCGGCGCCCTTGATGCCGATGAGCTCCAGCTTGTACGGCTCGTCGGCCAGCTCCTCGCGGGCCGCCTCGTCCGTCACGACGCGGCGGGAGAACCGCTGCCCCCGCTTCTGGATCTCCTGCATCTTCTTCTCGATGGCCTTGAGGTCCTCGGGGGTGAACGGCTTCTCGACGTCGAAGTCGTAGTAGAAGCCGTCCTTGACCGGCGGACCGATGCCCAGCTTGGCCTCGGGGAAGAGCTGCTGCACGGCCTGCGCCATGACGTGCGCGGTCGAGTGCCGCAGGATGTTCAGGCCGTCCTCGGAGGAGATCTCGACGGGCTCGACGACCTCGCCGTCGGCGACGGCGTACGCGAGGTCCTTCAGCTCGCCGGCGACCCGGGCCGCGACGACGGTGCGCTCGCCGGGGAAGAGCTCGGCCGCCGTAGTGCCCGTCGTCACCACGCGCTCTTCCCGCTCGGAATCGCGTTGGATGATCACACGGACGTCTGACACCGGTCTCTCCTGACTCAGGGGGTACGCACGCTCTCGTGTATGCGCGTGCGATACGAATCGTACCGAGCCGCGGGGCCCCTCCGCGAAATCGTTTGGCCGCGCCCCCGGCCCGCTCCCCCGCCGACGCCCCTCCCGGCCCCGCGACCGCCCCCGTCGGCCGTCCCCGCGCGCCTCGCCAGGCCGTCCCCGCGCGCCTCGCCCGGGCCGTACGCGGGGGCGGGCCTCGTGCCTGGCCGGGCCGCGCCCGCACGGCGGGCGCTTCGACGGAGAGCGACCGCGGGACGACTTGCAGTGGCGGCCTCCCGGCCCTCCCCCGCCCCTCCCCGGGACACGGGATACGGGACACGGGAGTCCGGCGCAGGACGACGCCGCCGGACCGGGCCGCCCCGTTCTCCGAGAGCCCCGTCCCCACGAGGCCGACGCCCCCGCGAGACCCGCGACCACCGGCGCGCTCCGGGCCGCGCCGGCCGGCCCTTCGGCGAGCGTGCGGACAACTCCCGTACGGGCGAAGGTCGTTGCGACACCGCGACCACTCGCGAACACGGCGTACCGGGCCTGGGGCGCGGGTATCACGGGACCGTGCGGGGAACGCCATCTTCCGTACGGGCGTGAGGAGTTCGCAGATGACTCACTGGTACGAGGGACCACTGGCCGCTTTCGACACCGAGACCACAGGAGTGGACGTCGAGGAGGACCGGATCGTCTCGGCCGCCCTGGTCGTCCAGGACATGGCGGGCGGCCGGGTGCATGTCACCCGGTGGCTGGTGAACCCGGGGATCCCGGTGCCGCCCGCCGCGACCGGCATCCACGGCCTGACGGACGATCACCTCCGGCGCAACGGCCGCTGGCCGGCGCCGGTGATGGAGGAGCTGGCCCGTGCGCTGGCCGAGCAGTGCGCGGCCGGACGGCCGCTCGTCGTGATGAACGCGCCGTTCGATCTGACGCTGCTGGACCGGGAGTTGCGAAGGCACCGGGCGTCCTCGCTCAGCGGCCGGCTGGAGAACGTCTCGCTGTGCGTGCTGGATCCGCGCGTGCTCGACAAGCACCTGGACCGCTACCGCAAGGGGCGGCGGACCCTCTCCGACCTCTGCGCGCTGTACGGGGTGGGGCTGGACGACGCGCACGACGCCGTCGCCGACGCGACGGCCTCGCTGGAGCTGGTACGGGCGGTGGGACGGCGCTTCTCGTCCCGCCTGGAACGGCTGACGCCGCCCGAACTGCACACCCTGCAGGCGGTGTGGCACGCGGCACAGGCGCGCGGCCTCCAGGCCTGGTTCGCGAAGAACGGCACGGCTGAGGCGGTGGACCCCGCATGGCCGCTGCGTCCGGCGCTGCCCGCCGCGGCGTGACCGGCGCGACGTGACCGGCGCGGTGGACACGCCCGTGACGCTCCCGCGGTGGACGCGCGCCGCGGCACGTCCAAGGAACGCGAAAGCCGGTCCGTCGGATGGGTCTGACGGACCGGCCTCTCCCGGTGGGCGATACTGGGTTCGAACCAGTGACCTCTTCGGTGTGAACGAAGCGCTCTCCCACTGAGCTAATCGCCCGGGAACGGGTTGAACCCTACACGGCCCGGCGGCCCCGTTTCAAACCGCTTCCAGCCGGGCCGCGAGGCCCCGGCGCCCGGCGCGCATCATCAGGGCGTGGTTGGCCCGGAACACCGCGCGTCCGGGCACCGCGAGCGCCCGCATCAGCCGCCTGCGCACCTCCACCTCCTGCTCGTAGACGACCCTGCTGCCCGTGCCGCGCGCCGTCACGGTCCACCGGGCCCAGCCGTCGAGGTCGCCGCCGAGGACCGCCTCCAGGACCCCGGCCCGGGGATCGCGGCGGTGCTCGCGCATCGTGACGACGAGGTCGTACGGGAGGACCGAGCGGATACGGGTGGCGGCGGTGGCGGAGTCGAGCCGGGTGACCTCGCGGACCTGCCGCCACCAGCACGGGTAGTCGTCGGCCCGTTCGAGGATCCCGTACACGGCGGCGGGCGGGCCCGGAAGGTCCCAGACGCTCAGGAATCGGTAGTGGTTCCAGTCCATGCCCCCAGTCTGCGCGTACTCACCCCGCGAACTGAGTACGCGCACGCATGTACGAGGCAGCCGTCGCGACCACACTCCCGTTCATGGAACATGTGCCGCCACCCGCCGAGGAATTGGCGCTCCTCGATCACGAGCTGGCCCGGCTGGACGCCCGCCGGTCCCAGCTGCTGGCCCGCCGCGCCTGGCTGTTGGGCGTGCTGTCGCAGCCGGTCGCCCGCCCCGGTGTGCCGCCCGCGCCGGCCGTGCCGCCGGGCGCCGCCCCGTTCGGGCCGCCGGTCCCGCCCATGGCTCCGGCCGGCGCTCCCGTCGCACCGGCCGGCCCGCGCGGCGCGCAGAACGTGCTGCTCACCCTGGGCGGACTGCTGCTGACGATCGCGGCGATCGCGTTCACCCTGGTCAGTTGGGGCGAGATGGGCATCGCCGGCCGTTCGGCGGTGCTCGCCGTGGTGACGGTCGCGGCGCTGGGCGCGCCCGCCCTGCTGCTGCGGCGCGGTCTGCCCGCGACGGCGGAGTCGGTCGGCGCCCTGGCGTCGGTGCTGATGGTGCTGGACGCGTACGCGCTACACCGGGTGGCGCTGCCGGACACCGGGGGTCCCGGTTACACCGCGGTGGCCTCGGCGGCGCTGGCCGCGCTCTGGGCCGGTTACGGTCTGCTGCTCGGCCGTCTGCGGCTGCCGCTGCCCCTGGCGGTGGTGAGCGCGCAGCTGCCGCTGCCGCTGTGGGCGTGGTCGGCGGGGTCCGGTGCCACCGGGTACGGCTGGGCGCTGCTGGTCACGGCGGCGGTGGACGGCGCGATCGCGTTGCGCGGCAAGGGCCTCGGGGTACGGGTGACGGCCTGCCTGGCGTGCGGGGTGACGGGCTCGATGGCCCTGCTGACGGCTCTGGCGCAGTCGGTGTCCGCCGGGACGGCGGGGGCCGCCTCGGCTCCGGCGGCGCTGCTGTGCGCGGGGGCGGCGCTCGCGGTGGCGGGGGCGTGGCGCGCGCCGGGCGGGTTCGCGGTCGTCGGCGGCGTGGTGGCCGGCTGGTGCGCGGTGGCCGCGGTGGGCGGCGTGCTGCGGACCGGGGTGCCCTTGGAGTGGTCGGTGCTCGTGTATCTGCTGTGCGGACTGGCCTCGGCGGCGGTGGCGATGCGGGCCCCGCTGCCGCGCCGGGTCGGGCAGGGGGTGCTGGGGGCCGCCTCGACGGTGGCGGCGGGGGCGGTGCTGGTCTCGCTGCCGCCGGTGTGCCTGTCGCTGACGGACGCGGTGTCGCACGCGGCCGGGGTGTGGTCGGGATCGCCGGACGGCACGGTCCCGGGGTGGGCCCGGACGGCCTCGGCCCCGGTGGTGCTGTTGCTGGTGGCCGCCCTGTCGGGGGCGGTGCGCCGGTGGTGGGCGTGGGCGGTGCGGGCGGCCGGCGCGACAGAGGCGCCGGGACCGGCGTGGCGGGGCGCGGCGGGGGCCGCCGCGGTGGCGCTCGGCTGGGCCGGGTTCACGCTGACGCCCGCGGTGCTGGGTCTTCCGTACGCGGCCGGTCTGTCGCTGCGGCTGTCGCTGGTCGCCGCGCTGGCGGCGGTGGCGGCGCGCGCCCTGCGCCGGGGGACCGACGCGGTGGGGCCGATCGCGCTGGGGTGCGCGCTGGCCGCCGCGCTGGACGCCGGGCTGCGGGCGCTCGCCGCGGAGGCGGCGACGTACGCGGTGTTCGGGTCGCTGCTGGTGGTGCTCGGGGCGGTCGCGGTGGTGCTCGACGACGCGGCGGCGGAGGACCGGCCGGGCCGGATGCGGGAGGCGGTACGGGTCGCCCAGGCGGTGACGGCGTGCGGCGCGGTGGTGTGCGCGACGGCGCTGGCCCTCTCGGCCGGGGCCTCGCTGGGGCTCACCGGGCACCGGGCGGCGCCGGTCGTGCTCGTCGTGCCGACGGCGACGGTGCTGCTGGCCGCCCGGCTGCGGGGCCGCCCGCCGGCCGCCGCGCTGGAGTCGGCCGGGGCCCTGGCAGCGGTGGTGGCGGTGGGCCTGGCCGCGCCGGACCGGGCGACCCTGGCGCTGGTGCTGGCGCTGTGCGGGGTGCTGGCGGCGGGCACGGCCCTGCGGCCCGAGCGGCGGCCGGCCGCCGGGTACCTGGCGACGGGCCTGTTCGTCCTGGCGGCCTGGCTGAGGCTGTCGGCCTCCGGGGTCTGGGCCCCCGAGGCGTACACCCTGCCGGTGACGGCGCCCGCGCTGGCGGTCGGCGTGCTGCGCCGCCGCCGCGACCCGGAGGCGTCGTCGTGGACGGCGTACGGAGCGGGGCTCACGGTCACGCTGGCGCCGAGCCTTTTCGCGGCCTGGTCCGATCCGCACTGGTTCAGGCCGCTGCTGCTGGGCCTGGCGGCGCTGGCGATCACCCTGGCGGGCGCGCGGTTCCGGCTGCGGGCGCCGCTGCTGCTCGGGGGCGCGGTGCTGGCGCTGGACGCCCTGCACGAGCTCGCGCCGTATGTGGTCCAGGTGGTCGGCGCGCTGCCGCGCTGGCTGCCGCTGGCGCTGGCCGGGGTGCTGCTGCTGGCGGTCGGCGCCACGTACGAGCAGCGGCTGCGCGACGCGCGACGGCTCAAGGAGGCGCTGGGCCGGATGCGCTGACGGTCCGTCGTACGGCCGGTCCGGGAGCCCGCACGGGCCTCGGGCCGACCGCGTGCCGCCCCGCCCGTTCCCCCGTATCCGCGTCCCGGAATAAGGACGCGGATACGGCGCCGTCCCGAACTGCCCCCGGAACGGGCTCGATTCGGCGATTTCCGCCGCACCGGACGGGAAATGCGGCGGAGTTCGGGAAGCGCGTCGTGGAACTGCCGTTCCGCGCGAACCGCACGGGGCCCTTTCGTGAATTTCACCCGATCGGGCGCGTCGTCCGGAAGCACGACAGCACGGAATTGCGCGTGCCCGCCATGCCCGCCGGCCCGGCCGACGACGGGAATCCGCATTCCCGGGGAATCTCCGCGGCGGATTCCTCCGTCACACACGGCGACGGCCGCGCACTCGCTCCGCGTCCGCGCCCGAGGATCACCGGCGGCTTCGCGACCGGTCTTCCGTCACGACGCGGAGGGGCCCATGAGACTCTGATGTCTCATGGGCCCCTCCGTCCGGGGTGGGCGATACTGGGTTCGAACCAGTGACCTCTTCGGTGTGAACGAAGCGCTCTCCCACTGAGCTAATCGCCCGGGCGCAGACCAAACATTACCCCATGTCAGCGGCCCCTCATGACCACCCCGGTTCACTCGCGGACGCGCCACGGCACGGTGACGCCGAACTTCCAGACGTAGATCCCCACCAGCACGACGACGATGACCAGGCCGACCACGGTCAGGATGACGTTGCGCCGCCGGACCTTGGGATCGAGGGCCCGCTGGGCGGCCTCGGTGACCTTCCGCCGGGTCCAGCGCAGCACGAGCTGCGCCCAGACGAACTCGGTCGCCCAGATCGCCATGCCGGCGAAGATCACCAGCCAGCCGGGGCCCGGCAGCGGCAGCATGATGATCCCGGCCACGACCACCGCGAGACCGACCACGAAGACGCCGACCTGCCAGCTCAGGTGCAGCGCCCTGGACGCCTTGATGAAGCCGGGCGCGCGCGAGCCGAGCTCCCGATCCTCCGCCGGCGCGCCCCCGGCCGCGTCTCCCGCGGCCGGCATGGACCCCGTCGGCGCGACGCCACCGTCGCGCTCGTCACTCCCCGCATTCATGGCGGCCAACCTACCGGAACGGCGCTCATCACCGGAATGGCCGCATTACCGGAAGTCACACACCGCCGTCCGAGGTACCCGAAGGAACACAAAAAGGTCAGAGGGGTTTACAACGCCACCGTAGGTGGCATGTCGATTTCGCCGACGTGCGAATCCCCGAGCGCACACTGAGCGAAAGGCCCTGGCGCTTATGAACACCACGGTCAGCTGCGAGCTGCACCTGCGCCTCGTTGTGTCGAGCGAGTCCTCATTGCCTGTACCTGCGGGCCTGCGGTATGACACGGCCGATCCTTATGCCGTGCACGCCACCTTCCATACCGGAGCGGAGGAAACGGTCGAATGGGTTTTCGCCCGCGACCTCCTCGCCGAGGGGCTGCACCGGCCCACCGGCACCGGAGACGTCCGCGTCTGGCCATCCCGAAGTCACGGCCAGGGCGTCGTCTGCATCGCGCTGAGCTCCCCGGAGGGCGAAGCCCTGCTCGAGGCCCCGGCAAGGGCCCTGGAGTCGTTCCTGAAGAGGACCGACGCCGCGGTTCCACCGGGCACCGAGCATCGCCACTTCGACCTCGACACGGAGCTCTCACACATCCTGGCCGAGAGCTGAGCCAGACCGAGAGCTGCACGGCGCCGTCCGACTCGGGGAGACGGCGCCGCGCGGAAACCCCGCAGGGCGACACCGGCGCCGCCAGCACGGAATCCACCGTGGTGACGGCGCCGGTCCGCGCTCCCCCGCGTACCGACGGAATCACCCACCGCACACGGGTCGCCCGCCCCGTGCACCACGCAGTCACCCTGAACCCCGCATGTCCCGTCCCCCTCGCACGCCCCACGCGGCGCGTCCCCGCACGCTCAGGGCCGGACGGATGAACGCGGCTCCCCCGCACCCGGGCACGGCGAACAGGGACTCCTCGGGCCCTCGCCGGGCCTCTCGGGCCCCTTCTGCGGCGACACCGAGCCAGTAGAGTCAGCCGGCATCGGCTGCGGGCACCGGCCCGCCGGAGGCCAGGGAGCGAAAGCGTGCTGATCCCACACGACACCCGGATCGCCCTCGACACGGTGGTCGATCTGCTGAACACAGCACCGGCGAGCGGACAGCGGGAGGGCGGGCAGGCCGACGGGCTCCCCGACGTCGAGACCCTCCACGACTTCGCGCGACGCCACCGCATCAGCGGGGTGGGCCGGCTGTACGAGAAGGACCTGCGGGCCGTGCGGGACGTGCGGGCGCGCTTCGCCGCGATCTTCGCCACGGACGACACGGAGCGCGCCGCCACGCTGGTCAACGCCCTCGTCGCCGCCGCCGGCACCACACCGCAGCTCAGCAATCACGACGGCTATGACTGGCATGTGCACTACTTCGCGCCGGACGCCTCGATCGCCGACCACCTCGCCGCCGACTGCGGCATGGCACTGGCCTTCATCGTGGTGGCGGGCGAGCGGGAACGACTGCGCCGCTGCGAGGCACCGGACTGCCGGCACGCCTTCGTCGACCTCTCCCGCAACCGCTCCCGCCGCTACTGCTCCAGCCGGACCTGCGGCAACCGTCTGCACGTCGCCGCGTACCGGGCGCGGCGCAAGGAGGCGGCGGGCTGACCGTACGCGGCAGGGCCGGCCGGCCGTTCACAGCATGAAGAGATCGTGCAGGGCGGCCATCAGCAAGAGGCTGCCGACCACCCCCAGGAAGATCATCAAGGGGGGCTGGGACAGGGCGAAGAGGCAACCACGGGGCTCTTCGACGGGGCTTGTGGGGGCATCCCCACGGGAAGTGTCGACCATCTCGGGACGATCATGACCCACTCCGACCCCTGCTCATGGCCAACCCCGCTTCTGTCACGGGGAGTTCACCCGCTCCAGGGACAGACGCTCTCGCTCCCCCGTCCGGGCATCCGCCGCTTGTTCGCCCCGACGCCCCTTCAGCGGCCCGCCGTTGACGCGCATGGCCGCCAACTGTGCAGCTCGCACACCGAATTGGAGTGCGCGGTACAGATGTGCGCCGGGTGCCGGTCCTCCCCCGCACGCCGACGGCGGGCACGGAGCGGCGGGTCAGCGCCGCGGGGTGCTGGAGGCGCGCACCACCAGCTCCGGCCGGAGCACCACGCCGCGGTGCTCATGGGCGCCGCTCGCGTCGCCGGTCTCCTCCAGGAGCAGTTCCGCGGCCAGCCGCCCCATCACGGCTGCGGGGCGGCGGACCGAGGTGAGCGGCACGGCCGCGGCGGCGGCGAACTCGATGTCGTCGTAGCCGACGAGGGCGACGTCGTGCGGCACCCGCGCCCCGGCCGCGTACAGGGCCTGGAGCACGCCGAGGGCGAGCAGGTCGTTGGCGCAGAACACCGCGGTCGGCCGGGGGGCGAGACCGAGCAGCCGGGCGCCGGCGTCCCGGCCCGCCGCCACGTCCAGCCGGTCGCAGGGGATCTCGACGAGCGCCTCGGCGGGCAGTCCCGCGTCCGCGAGCGCCGCCAGCGCGCCCGCGCGCCGGTCCCTGATCTGGTGCAGGTCGTCCGGACCGCTCACATAGGCCACCGAACGGTGACCGGCGGAGACCAGGTGCCCCACGGCGAGAGCGCCGCCCCGGACGTCGTCGACGGAGACCGCGCAGGTCCCCGCGCCGGGCGCCACCCGGTCCACCAGGACGAACGGGATCCGGTGGCGGCGGAACGCCTCCAGGTTGCGGCCGGTTGCGTCGGCCGGGGTGACCAGCACCCCGCGCACCCGCTGCTCGGCGAAGAGCCCGAGGTACTCGGCCTCCTCCGCCGGGTTCTGGTCGCTGTTGCAGACCATCACCCCGAGTCCGGCCGCGCGGGCGGCGCGCTCGGCGCCGCGGGCGACGTCGACGAAGAACGGGTTGCCCATGTCGAGGACGAGCAGCGCCACGATCCGGCTGCGGCCCGCCCTGAGCTGACGGGCCGACTCGCTGCGCACATAGCCGAGCCGCTCGATGGCGGCCAGCACCCGGGCCCGGGTCTCCGGCAGGACCGCGTCGGGCCGGTTGATCACGTTGGACACGGTGCCCACGGAGACCCCGGCCTGCCGGGCCACGTCCTTGATCCCTGCCACCCGCGCCACTCGCCCCGCCCCACTGGTGCCCTCGCCCCGCGCCCGTCCGCGGCGTCGCTCCATCGTACGGACGTCGCCGTCGGCGGCCCCGTGCCGTGAGTCCGGCGAAACCGGGCGACACCCGCGCCGGGCGCGGCGGGGCAGAACGGGGCACCGCACGGGGTCCGTACGGCCGGGCGGGACTCGGTGCCGCGCGGGCGCCTTGCGGACGCCGTCCCGGAAGGGCTCAGATGCCGTGCTTCTTCAGGATGGCCTCGATGTCGCTGAAGTCGTCGTCCGACGACCCGGAGGGCCGCTGCGCCTTCGGGGCGGACTGCGGGCGGGCGGCCGGGAGCCCGGCCCCCGGGGCGGCGGGGGCGACGGCGTCGCCGCGCGCCGCCCGTCCGGCCGCCCCGCGTTCCTTGCGGGTCCCCAGACCCCGCCGTTCGACCGCGCGCGTGGTCATGAACAACAGCCAGGCCACCGCGAGCAGCCCGAAGCCGAACCACACGGTCGGCTTGAAGGCGATTCCGGCGACCCAGGCCACGATGCCGGTCAGGACCAGCCCGATCGGGACGAGTGAGTAGGCGGCGATCCGGGCGGCCGCGAGGAAACGCCTGCGCCACGCGGTGACGGCGGCGATGCCCAGGCCCGCCGCGGACACCGCGGAGCAGATGGTCTCGGCAAGCATCGGGGCCTCCAGGTACGGGGGAAACGTCCCTTCCATCCTGCACCGGCCGACGGCCGGGCGGCCACGGTCCCGGACCACTTCAGGGAGATCTCAGGGCCGGAATCCTCCCCAGGTGCCGATCCGGGCAGATGCCGCCCCGGTCCGGGCGCGGTGGACCCGGAGCCGGTTGGGCCGCCGGGCGGGGCCCTGCGAGACTGGCCGCATGAGCGATTCGAACCCCGCGGCGCCCCTCGTCCTCGACGTCTGGTGCGAGCTCCAGTGCCCCGACTGCCACCGGGCCCTCACCGATGTCCACGCCCTGCGGGCCCGGTACGGCGACCGGCTGGAGGTGCGGCTGCGGCACTTCCCGCTGGAGAAGCACAAGCACGCCCTCGCCGCCGCGCAGGCCGCCGAGGAGGCCGCGGTCCAGGGCAGGGGCTGGCCGTACGTCGAGGCGGTCCTCGCCCGTTGCGGCGAGCTCGACCGGTCCGGCGAGCCGCTGCTGATCGAGGTGGCCCGCGAACTCGGCCTGGACGCCGAGGAGATGGACACCGCGCTGATCGACGGCAGGCACCTGCTGATCGTCGACGCCGACCACGCGGAGGGCAAGGCGCTCGGCGTCACCGGCACGCCGACGTATGTGATCGGCGACGAGCGGCTGGACGGCGGCAGGAGCCAGGACGGGCTGCGCGAGCGGATCGAGGAGATCGCCGACCGGCTGCTCGCCGACGGGGCCGTGCAGGGCTGACCGGCAGACCCGACCGGCGGGACCGCCCCGGGCCGCGCCGCCTCCGGTCCGGGGCGGCGGGCGCCTCGCCCGGGGCCCCGGCCGGAGCACGGCGGTTCGAAGACAGGGCCTGCTAGGGGGTGTCTGACACATACCTGCGGCGTCGCGGGGCCCGGCACGCACGCTCGCGGCGTTGCCGAACCGCCCCCGTGGCTCCGCCACGCAGACACTCCGGCGCCTTGCGATCACACGCACCGGACCCCGCTCCTTCTCCCGCACTCATTCATCAGACACCCCCTAGAGCCGCTTGGCGAGGTTGTACCGGGTCGTCCGGTAGCCGAGCGACTCGTACAGCCGCAGTGCCGGGGTGTTCTCGGCGAAGACGTGCAGGGCGAGGACGCGCGCGCCCGCGTCCAGGTTGATGCGCTCCGCCTGCTCCATCAGGGCGCGCCCGAGGCCGCGCCCCCGGTGCTCCTCGCGCACCTCCACGTCGTAGACGTATCCGGCCGGCTCTCCCCGGCCGGTGTCCCGCACCGTCACCCAGATCTGCCCGACGACCTCGCCGCCGTGGACGAGGACGTGGAAGTGCGCGCCCTCGGTGTGCCGGCCGTCCGGCAGGCTCCGGGCGTCGTCGGAGCGGGCCTTCCGCAGCGCCTGCTCGGCCGGGACGCCCCGGTCGATCCAGGACCGCGCGTACGACTCGATGCCGGCGGCGCGCCAGGGCGCGTACTCCTCGGCCGTCATCGGCCGGGCGATGACGCCCTCGGGGAGCGCCCGGGGCGGCGCGGCCAGGTCCTTGGCCATGTTGCGGCTGCGCTCGGTGTAGCCGAGGGCGGTCAGCAGCCCCATGGCGGCCTCGTCGCCCTCCGGCACCTCCGCGCGCACCTGGGTGCAGCCCCAGCCGCGCAGCACCTCCTCGGCGGCGAGGACGGCGATGGTGCCGCGTCCGCGCCGCCGGCTGGGCTCGGCTATGCCCAGGGAGCGCAGCACTCCGGCCGACGCGCCGAAATCCCGGTCCGTGCCGATCTCCACGGCCCCGACGGGCCGTCCGTTGTCGCAGACGTCGTACGCGCGGCTCTTCGCGCCGTCGGCGCCTTCCTGAACCGGCCCGGTCGGCCGGAGGGTGGTGGTCATCCGTGTTGTCTATCCGCCGGAGACCGGATCGTCACCCCGTTTCGCACGTCCGGGAGCGTTCGCGGGCCCGACCGTGGGCACGGCGCGGCCCCGGGCGGGCCCGCCCGGGGCCGCGCCGTCCTACGGGTCGAGGTCGTTCCCGGCCCGTTCGTTGAAGATCCGCATGGCCTTCGTGGTCACCGGTCCGGGTACGCCCGGCAGGTCCCGGCCGTCGACCCGGCGGACGGCCTGCACATCGCGCAGGCTGGACGTCAGGAAGATCTCGTCGGCCCGTTCCAGGACGTCGAAGGGCAGGTCGGTCTCCTGCGCCCCGGCCCACTCCACGACCAGCGCGCGGGTGATCCCGGCCAGGCAGCCGGAGGCGACCGGCGGGGTGTGCAGCTCCCCGTCGAGCACCACGAAGACGTTGGAGCCGGTGCCCTCGCAGAGCCGTCCGACGGTGTTGGCGAAGAGGGCCTCCGACGCGCCGTGCTCGTGGGCGCGGGCGAGCGCCACCACGTTCTCCGCGTACGAGGTGGTCTTGAGGCCGGTGAGCGCGCCGCGCTCGTTGCGGACCCAGGGCACGGTGATCGCGGCGGTGGCGTCGGGGCGGCGGGCCGCCTCCCCGAGGGCGACGACGAGGCCGGGGCCGGCGTCGCCGCGGTCGGAGCCCAGCGGGGCGAGCCCTCCGGTGTACGTGATGCGCAGCCGGCCCAGCGGCATGGGGTTGGCGTCGAGGACGGCGGCGCAGGCGCGGCGCACCTCGTCGAGGTCGGGTTCGGGCAGGCCGAGGCCGCGGGCCGAGCGGGCCAGCCGGCCGAGGTGGCGGGTGAGGGCGAACGGCCTGCCGTCGACGGCCTTGACCGTCTCGAAGATCCCGTCCCCCGCGGTGAGCCCGTGGTCGAGCACGGACACCCGGGCCTCGTCGGCGTCCCGCAGGGCGCCGTCGACCCACATCCTCATCGTGTGTTCCTTCCCGTCGTCTCGTGGTCGCCGGACGCCACGGCGAGCAGCCGTGCCGCCTTGAGTTCGGTCTCGTCCCATTCGCCCTCGGGGTCCGAGCCCCAGGTGATGCCCGCCCCGGTGCCGAAGCGGAGGACCGGCGGCCCCTCCGTCCGGTCGATCCAGAACGTGCGTATGCCGACGGCCAGGGAGGCCGTGCGGCGGTCGGCGTCGACCCAGCCGACGCCGCCGCAGTAGGGGCCCCGGGGCGCGGTCTCCAGCTCCTCGATGACGGCGAGGGCGCTGGACTTGGGGGCCCCGGTGACGGAGCCCGGTGGGAACGCCGCGTCGAGGAGTCCGGGCCAGCCGGCCCCCTCGGCGAGTTCCCCGCGCACGGTGGAGACGAGGTGGACGAGGCCGGGGTGCTTCTCCACCGCGCACAGGTCGGGGACCGTGACCGATCCCGTGGCGCAGACCCGGCCGAGGTCGTTGCGGACCAGGTCGACGATCATCACGTTCTCGGCGTGGTCCTTCTCCAGCAGATCGGCCTCGGTCCGTCCGGTGCCCTTGATCGGCCCCGACTCGACGGTGCGGCCGTCCCGGCGCAGGAAGAGCTCGGGGGAGGCGGTGGCGATCTCCACGCCGTGCGCGGGCAGCCGGATCGTTCCCGCGTAGGGGGCCGGGTTGCCGCGTGCCAGCAGCGAGGTCAGCGCGTCCACGTCGGCCGCGGCCGGGTCGGGCAGCGCCGCGGTCAGCACCCGGCAGAGGTTGGCCTGGTAGACCTCGCCCGCCGCGATGTGCTCGCGGATCCGGCGGACGCCCGAGACGTACGCGGCGTGGTCCAGGGAAGAGGTCCAGTCGCCGGCGGCGGGCCCGCGCCAGGCGCCGCGCACCGGGGCGGGCACCTCCTCCGGGCGGACGGTGTCGAAGCGGGCGCAGACGAGACGCCCCTCGAAATCGGCGGAGACGGCCCAGAAACCGGAGGATTCGAGGGCCGCGGGATCACTGGTCACGTCCCGCAGGCCGGACGCGACGAGGCCGCCGAAGCGGGCCATGGGAGCGAGGTCGTGCACGTCGCCGAGTCTAGGACGGCCCGCCCGGGCGGGCGGCGGTACGGGGCGCGCCCCAGCACGCTGCGCAAACGCGTTTTTGTACTGGCCCAGGAATCCGCTAGAGTTCAACACGTCGCCGGGACGCGGAAGCCGACCGGGAAAGACAAGCGGACGTAGCTCAGTTGGTAGAGCGCAACCTTGCCAAGGTTGAGGTCGCCAGTTCGAACCTGGTCGTCCGCTCGCAGAAAGGTGGGGGATCTTCCCGAACCCTCACTCCTGGTGGAGTGGCCGAGAGGCGAGGCAACGGCCTGCAAAGCCGTCTACACGGGTTCAAATCCCGTCTCCACCTCCAAGGACGATTAGCTCAGCGGGAGAGCGCTTCCCTGACACGGAAGAGGTCACTGGTTCAATCCCAGTATCGTCCACTGGTCCGCAAGGACCCCGCGCGATTAGCTCAGCGGGAGAGCGCTTCCCTGACACGGAAGAGGTCACTGGTTCAATCCCAGTATCGCGCACGCAGTACCATCAGTTTCGCCCCGCGCGATTAGCTCAGCGGGAGAGCGCTTCCCTGACACGGAAGAGGTCACTGGTTCAATCCCAGTATCGCGCACCAGCGGAAACCCCCGGTCGCCTCGGCGATCGGGGGTTTTGCCGTCTCCGTGCCGTGTCGGCGGTCGGACCGCCCCGGGTGTCGCGGAGGCGGTCCCGGGGCGGGCTCAGGACGCGAGGCGCGGGCTCAGGACGAGAAGAGCATCAGGACGAGAAGAGCATGCGGCCGAAGCTCTTGTGCCGGTAGTGGCCGCCGTGGTGCTGCGGCGCGCCCCAGGCGGGGGCCGGCGCGGCCGGGTACGCCTGCGGGGCGGGTGGTGCGGGCGGCATCTGCTGCGCCCACTGCGCCTCGATGCGGGTCAGGGTCTCCAGCTCGCCGTAGTCGAGGAAGATCCCCCGGCAGCCGCTGCACTGTTCGATCTGTATGCCGTTGCGGTTGTACGTGTGCATGGGCGCGTGGCACTTGGGGCACTGCATGACTCGGTCTCAACTCCTCGTCGTCGGGCGGTCGTCGTCGGCCTGTCCGCCGACGACCGGCTCAGCCTATGTCGCTTCTTCGTCCGTCGACTCCGGCGGGAGGGCGGCGATTCGCGCGCAGGCGTCGATCACCGTCCGCTCCGCCTCGTCCGGAGTCCGGCCCTCCGCGGCGGACTTGGCGAGGGCCAGGGCCGCGGTCTGCACGGTCAGGGCGCGGGCCGGGACGTCGAGTGCGGCCCAGGGGTCGCCCTCGGCGGGCACGGCGGGGCCGCCGGCCGCCCGGTAGGCGTCCAGGAAGCGCGGCCAGACGTCGGGGGGCAGCAGCCCGGCGGCGTACCAGGCGGCGGGGCGGGCGAGGTCCCAGGCGGGGTCGCCGGTTCCGGCGTCGTCGACGTCGATGAGCAGCCAGGGCCCGTGCGGGGCGGGGTGGCGGACGAGCTGGCCCAGGTGCAGGTCGCCGTGGCAGAGGAAGCGCGAGCGGCGGGCGGGCGGGGCGGCCTCGTCGCGGGCCCAGGCGGGCAGGCGGCGCCAGGCGGCGAGCACCGGGGCGGTGGCGGGGTCGCCGGGCCGGGCGGCGCGCATCCGGGCGACGGCGAGCGCCGTTTTGGCCGGACCGCGCATGGGCGGCAGGGCGAGGGAGGCGGGGGGCGGGGTGCGGTGCAGCGCGGCGAGCAGCGCGGCCGCCTCCGTCCAGGGGGCCGCGTCGGGGTCGCCGGGGTCGACGGGCTCGCCGTGCGGCCAGAGGGTGACGAGGCGGTCGTGGAGGGCGGCGGGCGGTGCGACGGGCCGGGGCCGCAGGGGTGCGAGCAGGATCCCGGTCAGCCGGGGGTGCCCGGCGAGGGCGAGCCGGGCCAGCAGCTCGGCGGCGGGGGCGCCGGGGGCGTGGGCCTTGGCGACGACCGGTCCGCTGCGGACCACCGTGCCGTCCGCGCGGTCCGCCAGGGTCTCGGGCGGCGGGCAGGCGCAGGGCGTTCCGGACGGCGGGTGGGCGGCCCGGTGGGCGATCGGGCCCAGCGCGCGTGCGGCGGCGGTGGGCGTGGCGGCGTCGGTGGCCGCCGGGTGCTGGGCGGGTGCGGTGGGCACGTTCTCCCCCGGTGTCGGGCGGGTGCGGGCCGGTCCGCGCCGGGCCCGCGACGAGCGTACGCGCGCCGGCCGCGTCCGGGCAGCGCGATGCCCGGTCAGCTCCCCAGCTGACCGGACAAACGCTGCCGTCCGCCGCACCCCCGTCCCCACGGGGTTGTCGGGCGGATGTCCGGTCCGGACCGCTCTTCCGGACCCGGGGCGCCGCTCAGCGCCCCAGCATCACGCCCACGGACGACGCCTGTGTGACCACCGCGTCCCAGCCGCCGAAGACGACCACGAGCAGGGCCGCCAGGGGGAGGACCATCGCCGTCGCCACCAGCGGGTGGCGGTGGCCGGACGACGGGCGGCGGACGAACGAGGCGTGGCGCCTGCTTCCCCGCGTGCGGAGGATGGTCCGCGATGCCGTGTCCGCCATGTTTCCTCTCCTGGCCGTTGTGGGGCGGCGGGCGTGTGACCTCGGGGGACGAGTGCCGCGCCCACCGCTTGATCCCAAGACTAGGGAGACGGGAGGCGGACGGCGTCATGCCCGCGTACCTAATGCCGGGCATCCCGGAGGAGGACCCGCGGGCGGCCGGTGTACTCCCCTGGGTGGAGATCGGCCGCCCGGGGGCCGGGGACATCCCGGAGCGGCACCCGCAGGGGGCGGCGCCGGGGTTTTGGGGAGTGACGTCGCTCACCCCCTGGTGTCCGGCGGGTGCCGGGCCCCGGGCCCGACGCCCCGACGTCCCGACGCCGCGTCGCCGTTCGCCCGCCGACGCGCCGTCCCGTGCGCGGCGGGAACCGGAGCGCGCCCACACGCCGTCATGAACCGTGCCATGCGCCGGTAAACGATCGGCGGGCGAGGGCGCGGCCTCTGAGCACCCCGGGCGCCGGGTACGTAAGCTGTGCTCGTCAGGCGAACCAGGCAGCGGGGATGGGCAGAACATGGCGATGATGCGGCTCCGCCGCGAGGACCCGCGTGTCGTCGGCTCGTTCAGGTTGCACCGGCGGCTGGGCGCGGGCGGCATGGGTGTCGTCTACCTCGGCTCGGACCGGCGGGGACAGCGGGTGGCGCTGAAGGTGATCCGGCCGGATCTGGCGGAGGACCAGGAGTTCCGTTCGCGGTTCGCGCGCGAGGTGTCCGCCGCGCGGCGGATCCGCGGGGGCTGCACGGCACGCCTGGTGGCCGCCGATCTGGAGGCGGACCGCCCGTGGTTCGCCACGCAGTACGTGCCGGGGCCCTCGCTGCACGACAGGGTGGCCGAGGAGGGCCCGTTGTCGGCGGCCGAGGTGGCCTCGATCGGTGCGGCGCTCTCCGAGGGCCTGGTGGCGGTGCACGAGGCGGGGGTCGTCCACCGCGACCTCAAGCCGTCGAACATCCTCCTCTCCCCCAAGGGCCCCCGGATCATCGACTTCGGGATCGCCTGGGCGACGGGCGCGTCCACCCTCACCCATGTCGGCACGGCCGTCGGCTCGCCCGGGTTCCTCGCCCCCGAGCAGGTGCGCGGCGCGGCGGTGACCCCGGCGACGGACGTGTTCGCGCTCGGCGCCACGCTGGCGTACGCGGCGACGGCGGACTCGCCCTTCGGGCACGGCAGTTCCGAGGTGATGCTGTACCGGGTGGTGCACGAGGAACCGCACTTGTACGACGTGCACGACGCGTTGGCGCCGCTGGTGAGCGCGTGTCTGGCGAAGGATCCGCAGGAGCGTCCGAGCACGCTCCAACTCTCCATGCGGCTCAAGGAGATCGCGGCGCGGGAGGCGCAGGGCCTGCACGACGCCCGTCCTCCGGCGCAGCGTTCGGCGGGCGAGCTGGACCGGCCCACGGGGCGGGTCGCCGGCCCGTACACCGAGCAGCAGACGCGGCGGACGGCCCCGCCGACGCCCCGGCGGCAGCAGCCGCGTCCTTCGCAGAGCGGCCGGCAGCCCGCGACGTCGCGGCCCGGGGCACCCCGCACGGGCGGTTCGCGCCCTCAGCGGCAGCAGCCGCGGGCCACCACCCGGTCCGGCGGGCGCCCGCAGAACGCCCGGGGGACGAACGGCCGCCCGGGCACCCGTCCCGGGGCCCGCACGACCTCGGCGGGGCGGCGTCCCGCCAATCCCCGGCTGCTGCGGCAGCGGCTGGTGGTCTTCGTGGTGGTGACGCTGCTGGTGGCGCTGGGCATCGCGCTGGCGCAGGGCTGCCAGGGCCCGGCCCGGGGCCTGGGCACGAGCACGGGCCGGACGCAGGTCGAGGCCCCGCAGGAGGACCGGGGCCAGGAGGACCGGGGCGAGGTCCAGGGTCCGCCGCTCCGGTAGGCCGGGGCGCTCCCCCGGCCCGGGTCGGGGTCAGGGCTGGGGGCGGCCCGATGCCACGGCGTAGAAGGCGACCGCGGCGGCCGCCCCCACGTTCAGCGAGTCGACGCCGTGCGCCATGGGGATGCGCACCCACCGGTCGGCGGCGACGAGGGCCCGGGTGGACAGTCCCTCGCCCTCGGCGCCGAGCATCAGCGCCACCCGGTCCATCCGGTGCGGCGCCACCCGGTCGATGCTGTCGGCCTTCTCGTCCGGGGTCAGCGCCAGCAGCTCGAAGCCGGCCTCGCGCACCGTCTCCAGGGACTTGGGCCAGCTGTCGAGCCGGGCGTAGGGGACGGAGAAGACCGCGCCCATGGAGACCTTGACGGAGCGCCGGTAGAGCGGGTCGGCGCAGTCCGGGGAGAGCAGGACGGCGTCCATGCCGAGGGCGGCGGCGCTGCGGAAGATCGCCCCGATGTTGGTGTGGTCGTTGACCGCCTCCATGACGGCCACCCGGCGGGCGGTCGCCAGCAGTTCCCCGGCGCTCGGCAGCGGCTTGCGCTGCATCGAGGCGAGGGCGCCGCGGTGGACGTGGTAGCCGGTGACGCGTTCGGCGAGCTCCGGGCTGACCGCGTAGACCGGGGCGGGGACCTCGTCGATGACGTCGCGCATCAGGTCGACCCACTTCGCGGAGAGCAGCATCGACCGCATCTCGTACCCGGCGTGCCGGGCGCGGCGGATCACCTTCTCGCCCTCGGCGATGAAGAGGCCCTCGGCGGGCTCTCTGCGGCGCCGGAGTTCGACGTCGGTGAGTCCGGTGTAGTCGCGCAGGCGGGGGTCGTCGGGGTCGTCGACGGTGATGAGGTCAGCCACGGGTTCGATACTGCCTTGTCCGGTGTGTGGTGCCAACGGCTTGACGGAAGTTCCGTTACCGCCGGTTACTCCGTGCGGAGCGGGCTTGCGGGGGTGTCGGTCATCCGCCGTGCGCCGGCGCGGTGTCCGCGCCGATCGCGACGACGTCTCCGATGACGACGACGGCCGGGGGGCGCACGTTCTCGGCGGCGGCGCGTTCGGCGACGGTCGCGAGGGTCGCGTCGACCCGGCGCTGGGCGGCGGTGGTGCCCTCCTGGACGAGGGCGACGGGGGTGCCGGGGTCCTTTCCGTGGGCGACGAGGGCGCGGGCGATGGCGCCGATCTTGTCGACGGCCATCAGCAGGACGAGGGTGCCGCGCAGCCTGGCGAGGGCCTGCCAGTCGACCAGGGAGCGGGGGTCGTCGGGGGCGACATGGCCGCTGACGACGGTGAACTCGTGCGCGACGCCGCGGTGGGTGACGGGGATTCCGGCGGCGCCGGGCACGGAGATCGAGCTGGAGATGCCGGGGACGACCGTGCAGGCGATGCCCTCGGCGGCGAGCGCCTGGGCCTCCTCCATGCCGCGGCCGAAGACGAACGGGTCGCCGCCCTTGAGCCGTACGACGGCCTTGCCGGCCTTGGCGTGCTCGATCAGCGTCCGGTTGATGGCCTCCTGGGCCATGGAGCGGCCGTACGGGATCTTCGCGGCGTCGATCACCTCGACGTGCGGGGGGAGTTCGTCGAGCAGGTCGCGCGGGCCCAGGCGGTCGGCGACGACGACGTCGGCCTCCGCGAGGAGTCGACGGCCGCGCACCGTGATCAGGTCGGGGTCGCCGGGTCCGCCGCCGACGAGGGCGACGCCGGGGGTGCGGGTGCGGTGGTGGGGTGCGGCGAGAACGCCCTCGCGCAGGCCCTCGACGATGGCGTCGCGGACGGCGGCGGAGTGGCGCGGGTCGCGGCCGTGGGCGTCGGTGGTGAGGACGGCGACGGTCACGCCGGCGCTGCGGCCTGTGGCGGGGGTCCAGGCGGTGGCGGCGTCGGCGTCGTCGCTGCGGACGCACCAGACGCGGTGGCGCTCGGCCTCGGCGGAGGCGGCGTCGTTGGCCGCGGTGTCGTCGGAGGCGATCAGGGCGTACCAGGCGTCGGCCAGGTCCCCGTCGGCGTACCGGCGGCGCTCCCAGCGGATCTCGCCGGCGTCGGCCATCGCCTCGACGGACGCGGTCGCGGCCGGTGAGACGAGGAGGACGTCGGCGCCCGCCGCGACGAGCGCGGGGAGGCGGCGCTGGGCGACCTGGCCGCCGCCGACCACGACGACGCGGCGCCCGCCGAGGCGCAGTCCGACGGGGTACGCGGGGTGGTCGGCGTGTTCGGCCATGACGGTGCGGGCTCCTCGTACGGGGCGGGGTGCGGGGGCCGCTGCGACGCTGGAGCGGCTGTGACGTGCGGGTTCGTGGGGTGATCCACGATACGCGCTGAGGCGGGCGGGGCGGACGGCGGCGAGGAGGGCGCGACGGGGCGCCGCGGGGGCGTGCCGGCGCGGCATTCCGCCCGCCGCGCTCCCGGGCACTCCCCTCCCCGGCCCGCTCCCGCGGGTGTGCGGGGCGGGGCGGGCGGGGAGCGCGCCGGCTACTTCTCGGTGACGCCCGCCGTGTCGAAGGTCGCCACCTCGTGCATGGCCCGGGCCGCGCTCTGCACGATGGGCAGCGCCAGCAGCGCGCCCGTGCCCTCGCCGAGGCGGAGGTCGAGGTCGACGAGCGGGCGCAGGCCCAGCTTGTTGAGGGCGGCGACATGGCCGGGCTCGGCACTGCGGTGGCCCGCGATGCAGGCGGCGAGGGCCTCGGGGGCGATCGCCCGGGCGACCAGGGCGGCGGCCCCCGCGCTGACCCCGTCGAGGATGACGGGGGTGCGGAGCGAGGCGCCGCCCAGCAGGAAGCCGGCCATCGCCGCGTGTTCGAGCCCGCCGACCGCCGCCAGGACGCCGATCGGGTCGGCCGGGTCGGGCTGGTGGAGTTCCAGCGCGCGGCGGACGACGTCGACCTTGCGGGCGTGCATCTCGTCGTTGATGCCGGTGCCGCGTCCGGTGACCTCGGCCGGATCCAGGCCCGTGTACACGGAGACCAGGGCGGCCGACGCGGTGGTGTTGGCGATGCCCATCTCACCGATGAGGAGGCCCTTGTTGCCGGCCGCGACCAGATCGCGGGCGGTCTCGATGCCGACCTCGACGGCGGCGAGCACCTCCTCGCGGGTGAGGGCGGGGCCGGTGGTGAAGTCGGCCGTTCCGGCGCGCACCTTGCGGGGCAGGAGGCCCGGCGTCGCGGGGAGCTCCATGGCGACGCCGACGTCGACCACGCAGACCTCGGCGCCGACCTGCGCCGCGAACGCGTTGCAGACCGCTCCCCCGCCGAGGAAGTTGGCGACCATCTGGCCGGTGACCTCCTGCGGCCAGGCGGTGACGCCCTGGGCGTGCACCCCGTGGTCGCCCGCGAAGATCGCGACGGCCGCGGGCTCGGGGACCGGCGGCGGGCACACCCGGGAGAGCCCGGAGAGCTGCGCGGAGATGATCTCCAGCATGCCGAGCGCGCCCGCGGGCTTGGTCATCCGCTTCTGGCGCTCCCACGCCTCGCCGAGCGCCTTGGCGTCCAGCGGACGGATGTTGGCGATGGTCTCCTGGAGCAGGTCGTGCGGCTCCTCGCCGGGCAGGGCGCGCCGCCCGTACGTCTCCTCGTGGACCACCCAGGAGAGCGGGCGGCGCCTGGACCAGCCCGCCTGCACCAGTTCGGGCTCCTCGGGGAACTCGTCGACGTAGCCGACGCACAGGTAGGCGACGACTTCGAGGTGTTCGGGGAGGCCGAGGGCGCGGACCATCTCGCGCTCGTCGAAGAAGCTGACCCAGCCGACGCCGAGGCCCTCGGCCCGGGCGGCGAGCCAGAGGTTCTCGACGGCCAGCGCCGAGGAGTACGGGGCCATCTGCGGCTGGGTGTGCCGGCCGAGGGTGTGCCGGCCGCCCCGGGTGGGGTCGGCGGTGACGACGATGTTGACCGGGGTGTCGAGGATGGCCTCGATCTTGAGTTCCTTGAAGTGCTTGGCCCGGCCCTTGGGCAGCGACTTGGCGTAGGCGTCGCGCTGGCGCTGCGCCAGTTCGTGCATGGAGCGCCGGGTCTCCGCCGAGCGGATGACGACGAAGTCCCAGGGCTGAGAGTGGCCGACGCTGGGCGCGGTGTGCGCGGCTTCGAGGACCCGGAGCAGCACCTCGTGCGGGATCGGGTCGCTACGGAAGCCGTTGCGGATGTCGCGGCGGTCGCGCATCACCCGGAGCACGGCCTCGCGCTCCGCGTCGTCGTAGCCCGGGGCGGGCGGCCCGGCGGGCGTCGGGGCCGGGGTCGCGTCGGGGCCGGGCGTCTCGGCGGCCTCCGGCTGCGCGGCGGGGTGCGGCGCGCCGTCCTCGGGCGCGGTGGCCGCCGCCGGCTCGGGGCGAGGGCCGTCCTGCGGGGCCTCCGCAGGGGCGGGCCGCGCGGCGGGCGCGGCCTCCGGGGCCGCTGCGGCCGCGGGGGCCGCCTCGGGCTCCGGCTCGGCGGCCGACGGGCCCTCGGGGGCGGCGTCCTGGGCGGGGGCGGCACTCCGAACAGGGGCGGGGGCCGGGGTCCGGGCAGGGGCGGGGGCCGGGTCCGGTGCCGCGCCGGCGGGCTCGGCGGCGGGGGCGGGCCGGGCGGGCTCGGCGGACAGGGCGCCGACGGGCTCGCCGGCGAGGGCGGACTGGGGCGCCTCCGCGGGCTCGTCCGCATCGACGGCCCGGGCGAGGTCGGCGGGCTGGACGGGGGTTCCGTCCTCGGCGGCCACGGGCTCCGCCGTCTCGACGGGGGCCGGCTCCGCCGTCTCGGCCGGAACCTGCTCAGCGGTCTCGGCCGGGGCCGGTTCCGCGGCGGCCGTCATGGCTCCGGTCTCCGCTGCCGCGGTCTCCGCCGCGACGGGCGCCGGGGCCGCTTCGGTCTGCGGGGCCGCCGGAACCGCTCCCTCCACGGGAGCGGGAACGGGAGCGGGTGCGGCGTCGTCAGCGGGTACGACGGGCTCAACGGGTGCGACGGGCTCGGCGGGCACGGCCGCCTCGGCGGCTTCGGTCTCCGCACCGGCTTCGGGAGCGACGGCCTCGACGGGCGCGGGCACGGTGTCGACGGTCACGGGCTCAACGGGTACGGCCTCGGCCGCCCCCGGCGCGGCGGTCGTGGGAGCGGTGGCCTCGACGGGCTCGGCGCCCGCGTCCGTGGCCACGGCCTCCGGCGTCGCGGCGGCCTCCGTCTCGGCCGCCTCGGCCGTCGTGGCCGCCTCCGCCTGCGCGACCGCGGCGGGGCCGGGTACGGTGCCCGGCGCGGCCTCGGCCTCCGGCGCGGCGGCGTCCTCGGGTCCCTGGGCGGGGGCCCCGGCCTCCTGCGCGGGGACCTCGACAGGCTCGGCGGGCGCGTCCGCCGGCGCGGCGGCGTCCACGGTCTCGGGGGCCGCCGACGGCTCCGGCGCGGGCTGCGCCGCGGGCGCCGGTCCGTCGACCGGCCCGGCGGCGGGTTCCGGGGCCGCCGTCGCGTCCTGGGCAGCCGTCCCCGGCGCGACCGCTTCTCCGGCCGACGCCTCCGGTACGGCGGCCTCCGGGGCGGTGGCCTCGGGCGCCGCCGCCACCGGGGCGACCGCTTCTTCCTGGACCGCTTCCTGGACCGCGCTCTCCGGGGCGACGGCCTCCGCGACAACCGCCTCCACGACCGCGGACTCCGGGGCGACGGGTTCCGGAGCCGTGGATTCCGGAGCCGTGGAATCCGGTGCGGCGGCCGCACCCGTCGCCGGTGCGACGACCGGCTGGGGCGCCGGGGCGGACCACGGGGTCCCGCCCTGCGGCAGGATCTGGCCCAGCTGGGGGCCGGGCAGCGCGGACGCGTCGCCGAAGTAGTCGGGCCCGGCCAGGGGCGCTCCGGCCTGCGGTGCGGGGGCCTGGGGCTGAGGCACGGCGGCTGTCTGGGCCTGCGGCTGGGCCGTCCGGGCCTGCGGCTGGGGCACCTCGGCCGGACCCCGGTCGGCGAGCGAACGGACCACGCCGCCGGTCGGCGTGGGGCTGTAGGAGGGTGCGTCGACCGCGGCCGGGCCACGGCGCAGCGGGCGTCGCGCCGGAGCCGGGACCTGGGCCTGGGGCTGTGCCGCGTGGGGCGCCGGGACGGGCGCGGGGATGCGCACGCCCTGGAGGTCGGCGGAACCGGTGGCGTGGGCGTCGGCCGCGTACGCGTCCTGGGCCGCCCCCGGGACGGGCTGCTGTGCCGGGACGTGCTCCTGGACCGGGGCGGGTCCCTGGGGGTGGGCGGCGGCGTCGCCGGCCGCCCGGGGCGCGGGACCGGCCGGGTGGCCCCCCTGCGCGGGCACCGGCGCGTACCCGGCCGCGCCGTCGGCGTACGGGGCGGGGGACGGCACCGGCTGCGGGTCGCTCCAGGCGCCCTGCGGGCTCGGCATCAGCAGGAGGTCGTCGTCCTCGGGAACGTACTCGGAGGGGGCGAGGCCGGTGTACGCGTCCGGGGCGGCGACACCCGGCTGCTCCACCGTGCCTGCGTTCTCCGGCAGTCCCTCACCCGGGACCTGGCCGGTGTCACTCATGCGTACCCCTCGCCCATCGTCAGTGCCTCTTCGCTTCTCGGCCCTTCGTCCGGGACGCCCGACCACGCCGCTCCACGCCCGTCACCCAGGACGAACGGGGGCGTCGCGCGGCACGAGAGGGTCACGGACATACCGCATTCTCCCGGGCCGTCCGTCGCCGCGGCAGCTCATTTCGCCACGGCCCGCTGTGGACTGCGCCACGTCGCGCGTCCCCCGGTTCTGCCGTACCACAACGGGGACCAAAACGGTCCCCTTTTCCGGACATTGACGAACGAAGCGACGAACGCCCAGCCGCGGTGCAACGATCGGCCAGCCTACCTCGCGCGGCGCGGCGGCCCGGTCAGGGGGCGAGGTCCGAACGCAGCGCCGAGAGCAGGAACACGACGGAGCGTTCGCGCTCCGACCAGGCGCTGGTGTCGAGTTCGACGGACTGCAGGAGCGAGCAGCGGACGGTGTATCCGTGCCGGGCCAGGGCCGCGCCGAGCGCCTCGGCCTCGTCGCGCGTCGACGCGTGGGTCACCACGCGTTCCGGCCTCCGCTCGGTGACGGCGGTGACCACGGCGACGCCTCCGCCGCCGACCCGTACGACGTCGGGTTCGGGAAGCCGTTCCAGCACCTGCGGGGCCCGGCCCTCGACCACCTGGACCTGGACCCCGAACGCGCGGGCCGCGGCCGCCGTCCGGGCACAGGCGGCCGGGTCGCTGTCGACGGCCAGGACGGCCGCGCCGAAGCGGGCGGCCTCCACGGCCAGGGCGCCGCCCCCGGAGCCGATGTCCCAGAGCAGGTCGCCGGTGCGGGGGCCCAGGAGGGCCAGTTGGGCGGCGCGCAGCCCCGGGAACTCGCCCTCGCCGCTCCCGGCCCGGCCGCCCCGCGCGTCGGCGGGGTACGCCTCCGGGGGCAGCGCCCAGCCGCGGACGCCGCGGGGCCCGCCGGGGTCGTGGGCGGCGATCCAGGCGCCGGGGGCCTGCGGTTCGGCTCCCCCGCCGATGACGATCACCACGTTGGGATCGCGCCAGACGTGGTCGGCGGCCCGCTCGGAGGTGACGACGCTGATCTGTTCACGCGCGGTGCCGAGTTCCTCGCAGACGACGAAGGTGCGGTGGACCCCTTCGAGGAGCAGGGCGAGTTCGGCGGGGCCGGCGCCGGGCGAGGTGAGGACGGCGACCTTGTGGTGGGCGCGGCAGACGTTGACGGCGCGGCGCAGGGTGCGGGGGTGGGCGACGACGACGCGGGCGTCCTCCCAGGGCATCCCGGCGCGGGCGAACGCGGTGGCGACGGACGACACCGCGGGCACCACCTCGACCTCCAGGCCGTGTTCGGGCGCGCGGAGGTTGCGTACGACTCCGAAGAAGCCCGGGTCCCCGTCGGCGAGGACGACGGCGCTGCCGCGGTGTCCGGCGATCCGGCGGGCGGCCAGGTCGATGGAGCCGAGGCGGATGCGCTCGGCGTGCGGGGGGACTTCGGGGAGGGCGAGGTGGTGGGCTGCTCCGGCGACGAGCGTGGCGGCCGAGAGGGCGGCCGTGGCGGCTCCGGTCAGCGGCGAGCCGTCCCAGCCGATCACGGTGACCCGATCGGCCATCTGTCGTCAGTCTCCTGGAGTCGTCGCAGGTCGAAAGGGGCGGGTGGGGCGAGCAGGGCGGGTGGAGGGGGCAGTGGGAGAGTACCCGGTCCGTGCCGGGGCGGTGTCCCGGCCCCCGGGCCGGATCAGTTCCAGTCGTGGAGGGCCCCGTAGCCGCCCGCGTCCGCGAGCTGTCCGCCGACCTCCTCGAGGTCTTCGGGGAGCAGGCCCCAGACGATCAGGTCGGTCCTGATGTCGGTCCAGCCGCCGTCCTCCGTGGGGGTACGCGCTATGCGGGCGTTGCGCAGGACCCCCTCGCTGATGCAGCCGGCCTTCTGGGCGACCTGCTGGGCGGCGGAGTTGCCCGCGGCGATGCGCAGTTCCACGCGTTCGAAGCCCTGGTCGCGGAAGAGCCACTGGGCCAGGGCGAGCACGGCCTCGGTGGCGTATCCCTCGCCGCGCGCCCAGGGGGCGGTGACGTACGCGGCCTCGGTGGCGAGGGTGCGCCAGTCGGTGTTGAGCAGGCGGACCGAGCCGACGAGCCGCTGGGTGAGGAACTCGGTGACGGCGAGGGCGATGCCGTCGCCGTTCGTACGCTGCGCGGGGGCGATCCGGCGCACCCAGCGTTCGGCGTCGACCCGGGTGCAGGGGTGAGGGGCGTCGACCCAGGCGGTGACCAGTTCGTCGTTCATCATCTCGATGTACGCGGGGACGTCCACCATGTCGAACGGACGCAGCACCAGCCGTTCCGTGCTGATGGAGATGTCCGGGAAGGTGGAAGTCATGCGCGGCTCCGTGGCGAGGAACGTGTAAAGGCACAGCATGCAGCATCAGCGGGGCCTCGCGCATGGCCGGGTGGGCACGGCGGAGCCCCGCGCCCCCGCGGCGGGGTGCGCGGGGATCGCGGGGCGGAGGCCGTACGGGTCAGGACTTCGAGGCGTCGCCGAAGGCCGGGACGACCGAGCCCTTGTAGGTGTCCTCGATGAACTTCCTCACGGCGTCGGAGTGCAGGAGCTTGACGAGCTTCTCGACGCGGGGGTCCTTCTCGTCGCCCTTCTTGACGACGAGGATGTTGGCGTACGGGTTGCCGTCGGCCTTCTCCTGCGCCAGGGCGTCCTTCGCGGGCGTCAGCTTCGCCTCGATGGCGTAGTTGCCGTTGATGACGGCGGCGTCGACGTCGTTCAGGGCGCGGGGCACGGTCGCGGCCTCCAGCTCCTTGAACTCCAGACCCTTCTTGTCGGTGATGTCGCTGAGCTTGGCGTCGGTGCCGACGCCGTCCTTCAGCTTGATCAGGCCGTTGTCGGCGAGGAGGTGGAGGGCGCGGCCCTCGTTGGTGGTGTCGTTGGGGACCGCGACGGTCTGGCCGGACTTGATGCCGTCGAGGGACTTGACCTTCTTGGAGTAGAGGCCGAGGGGCTCCAGGTGGACGGCGCCGACGGAGACGAGGTGGGTGTTGTTCTTCTTGTTGAAGTCGTCCAGGTAGGGCTGGTGCTGGAAGAAGTTGGCGTCGACCTGGCCGCTCTCGGTGGCGGTGTTCGGCAGGACGTAGTCGGTGAACTCCTTGACCTCCAGCTTGAGACCCTCCTTCGCCGCCAGGTTCTTCTTGACGAAGTCCAGGATGTCGGCGTGCGGGGTCGGGGAGGCGGCGACGACCAGCGCCTTGGAGGTGTCGGCCTCGGCGCCGTCGCTCTTGGCCCCGGGGTCGGAGTCCGTGCCGCAGGCGCCGAGGCCGAGGGCCAGGGCGGCGGTGACGGCGGCAGCCGCGGTGATCTTGATGTTCTTGCGCACGAAGAGTGCCTCTTTCCGGTGATGAGGGTGGTGCGCCCGGACAAGGAGTGCGGGCTTGAGCGGAGGGGAGGTCGTGGGCGGGGACGCGTCAGGCGGCGGCGCGGCCGCGGCGGGCCAGCAGCCGTACCGCCAGGTCCCCGATCAGCTGGATCACGGTCACGATGACGATGAGCACGGCGACGGTGACGAGCATGAAGTGGTTGTCGAAGCGCTGGTATCCGTAGGTCACGGCCTTGGAACCGAGTCCTTCGCCGCCGACCGCGCCCGCCAGGGCGGAGTAGCCGATGAGCACGATGACGGTGGTGGTGACGCCGGAGACGAGCGAGGGCAGCGCCTGCGGCAGCAGCACCTTGCGCACGATCGTCGGCACGGACCCGCCCATCGACTGGACGGCTTCGACGAGTCCGTGGTCGACCTCGCGGACGGCGGTCTCGACCAGTCGCGCGAAGAACGGGATCGCCCCGACGGAGAGCGGCACGATCATCGCGGTGGGGCCGATGAAGGTGCCGACGACCCAGGTGGTGAAGGGGATCAGGGCGATCAGCAGGATGATGAACGGCATCGAGCGGCCGATGTTCACGATCACGCCGACGATCTTGTTCACCGGGGTGTTCTGGAGGAGTCCGCCCTTGTCCGTGAGGACCAGCAGGACGCCGAGCGGCAGTCCGACCAGGACGGTGACGACGGTGGACCAGAGCACCATGTAGAGGGTGTCGACGGTCCCCTGGACCAGCAGCGGCTGCATGTCCGACCAGGTCACTTCGCCACCTCCTCGGTGAGCGGGGCGGGGGTCTGCGCGGGGGCGCCCTGGGCGGCGTCGGTGACGACCTCGGCCTGGAGGCCCTGTTCGCGCAGGAAGCCGATCGGGACGACGTTCTCCTCGAAGCGGCCGGGCAGTTCGATGCGCATCCGGCCGATCTGCTTGCCGCCGACGGTGTCCATCGCGGCGCCGAGGATCGAGATGTCGATGTTGTACGTGCGGGAGAGCTGCGAGATCACCGGCTGGGTGGCGGCCTCGCCGTGGAAGGTGACGTCGACGACCGTGCGGTCCGGGCCGGAGGCGGCGCCGCCGAGGGGGAACAGCTCGTGGGCCAGTTCGGAGCCGGGCGTGGCGAGGAGCTCGCCGACCGTGCCGGACTCGACGACGCGTCCCTTGCGCATCAGCGCGGCGGAGTCGCAGACCGTCTTGACGACGTCCATCTCGTGCGTGATGAGCAGCACGGTCAGGCCGAGTTGCCGGTTGAGGTCGCGCAGCAGCTGGAGGATGGAGCGGGTGGTCTCGGGGTCGAGGGCGGAGGTGGCCTCGTCGGAGAGCAGCACCTTGGGGTCGCCGGCCAGGGCGCGGGCGATGCCGACGCGCTGCTTCTGGCCGCCGGAGAGCTGCCCGGGGTACGCCTTGGCCTTGTCGGCGAGCCCGACCAGGTCGAGGAGTTCGAGCGCCTTGCGGGACCGCTCCCCGGCGCCGACGCCGAGGATCTCCAGCGGGAGCTCGATGTTGGCCCGGACGGTGCGGGAGGCCAGCAGGTTGAAGTGCTGGAAGACCATGCCGATGCGGCTGCGCGCCTCGCGCAGTTCCCGTCCGGCCCGGCGGCCGCGTCCGGCGAGGGCGGTGAGGTCCTGGCCGGCCACGGTCACGGTGCCGGACGTCGGGCGTTCCAGCAGGTTGACGCAGCGGATGAGGGAGGACTTCCCGGCGCCGCTCTGCCCGATGACGCCGTACACCTCGCCCTCCCGGACGTGCAGGTCGACGCCGTCCAGGGCGGTGACCTCGCGGCCGTGCGACTGATAGACCTTCGTGAGGCCCGTAGTGGTGATCACAGGGTTTCCGTCACTGTCGAGTGCGCGGCGCGGTGTCCGCCGGGCACGGGGCATTCGTCTGAGGAGACTGTTCGGACGTTTCGATCGAATCGTTTCCGGGCGGGGCCGGGCGCGGGCGCACGGGCACGGTGGCCGGGGCGGCGTCGCGCGGGCGTCGTTCCGCGGGGCGCGGACGGCTCGGGCTCGGTCTCGCTTCGGGGCGCGAGGATCGGGCGGGGGCCCTCAGAAGGTGCGCATTCGACACATACAACGAGCACCGGGCGTCGTGTTCGCCTCGGTCGCAGGGATGCGGCTGCTCGTCGTGGTCATGCCCCAAGTAAAACAGACGTCACGCTCCGCCAAACCCGTATGTCCGGATGCCGGACAGCCGTGGACAGGGCTCGCCGGTCCGCCCCGTTCGCCGATCACAGGGCTGTGACCTGCGCCGATGCTGTGAAACGGGTGTCCGTGCCCGGATCGCGGGGGGCCGGGGGCGGTCCCGCGCTGTGGTCAAGGCCACGGTCCCGGCGACGGCCGGCGCCCCGGTCCGCGCGTCCGGCGGGGGCGCACGCGGCGTGCCGTCTCCTCCGTAATACCCTCGCCTCATGCTTGACGCCCTGACGGTCGCGGTCGCCGTGGCCGCGCTCGCCCTCGCCGCCTGGTGCGGACTGGCCGCGTACCGGGACCAGCCGACCAAGGACTGGCACTTCATCGGAATGGCCGTGGTCCTGCTGCTGGCGCTGGCCCAGTTGGTGGTGGGCATCGTGCGGCTGGCCGCGGGCGAGCGGCCGGAACAGGGCCTGGCGATCTTCATCGCCTATCTGGTCGGGGCCTTCCTCGCCGTGCCGGCGGCCGGCTTCCTGTCGCTCACCGAGCGGACCCGCTGGGGTTCGGTGACGGTGTCGGCGGGCGCGGTGGTGCTGGCCGTCCTCGAAGTACGGCTCTACGACATCTGGGGAGGCTGACCGTGACCGACACCGACCGCGCCCCCGCGCCGGGCGCCGCCGGGGCGACGGACACCGGCGGGGACGAGAAGCGCCCCTTCGACCTGGGCTCCGGCCCCGGCCGGGTGCTGCTCTGGTTCTACGGCGTCTTCACCGTCGCGGCGGCGTCCCGCTCGATCGTGCAGATCATCCTGGACTTCGGCAAGGCGCCGCTGGCGTACGCGCTGTCCGCGTTCGCCGCCCTGGTGTACGGGTTCATCACGTACTCGCTGGCGCGCGGCGGCGAGCGGGCCCGCCGGTCGGCGCTGGTGTGCTGCGCCGCGGAGCTGCTGGGCGTGCTGGTCGTGGGGACCTGGACGCTGGTGGAGCCGTCGGCGTTCGCGGACGCCACCGTCTGGTCGGGCTTCGGCATGGGCTACCTGTTCATTCCGGTGATCCTGCCGGTCACCGGAATGATCTGGCTGCGCCGCGCGAAGCGGGCGTGAGCGCGGTGCGCGCCGGGCGGCTCCGGCGCGCGCCCCGGCCGGCCGCGGGTCCGGCCCCGCGCCTCGCGCGTCTCCTCCGGCCGGGGCCCCCGGGCTACGCGCTGGCCACGTAGGCGGGCGCGGTCGCGTCCTTCTCCAGCAGGATCATCCGGACGCCGTCCCGGCCGGTCGTGTCGCCGACGGCGGAGTACCCCGCCCGCTGGTACAGCCGCAGGTTGCTCTCGCTGCGGTGCCCGGTGTGCAGCCGGAAGCGGGTGGCGGAGCGCTCGTCGACGAGTCCCGCCTCGGCCGCGCGGAGCAGCCGGGCGCCGAGGCCGTGCCCCTGGAGACGGGGGTGGACGCAGAGCCTGCCGATCTGGCCGGTGCCGTCCTCGTCGGTGAAACCGCGGACCGAGCCGACGACCTCGTCCCCCAGCCGTGCCACGAACACCAGCTGGGTCTCGATCTCGGAGCGCAGCGAGTCGAGGGGCTGGACGAGCGGGTCGATCCGGTAGTTCCCGTACAGCTCCGCCTCGCCCTGGAAGCAGAGGTACTGAAGTTTCAAGATCGGTTCGGCGTCCTGTGCCGTCGCCGCCGAGATGATCACACTCATGCCCATGTGCGCATGCCTCCGCCCACCTGATCCACCGGTTGTCTCACGCTCCTTTTCCCGGGGGCGAGGAGCGACAACCTCCGCCGCGAGCATTCTGCGCAGACATCCAAGGCATCGGGAACGGATCGGGCCCAAACTCCCCTGTGACATACCCAACTTCCCTGCGATTTCCCGGTAGGTGGGGTCGTCGGGCGAGAGCAGGGCCGTCAGCAGCCGCGCGCACCGGCCGGGCAGCCGGCCGATCGCGGCGCGCAGGGCCCGGCGTTCGGCGGCGTCGAGGGCGGCTCGTTCGGGTGCGCCGGAGGGACCGCCGGACGGGTCGGGAGAGGTCTCGTCGCGGTAGGGGCGTTCGTGGCGGGCGGCGCGCCGGGCCCTGCGTGCCTCGGCCCGTACGGCGTCGCGCACCCAGCGGCCGGTGTCGGCCGGCGGAGCGTGCCGTGCGAGCCGCTCCAACAGGCGCAGCCAGACGGCCTGTTCGAGGTCGGCGGGTTCGGCCGCGGTCCCGGCCGCCTCGGCGGCGGCCTCGGCGCGCACCAGTGGCCGAAGGGCGCGGACCACGGCCGCGGGGGCGGCGGCGTCCCGGACGGGGGCGGGTTCGAGAAGGGTCATGCCCGACCAACTCCCCCGCGCCGGCGGCGGGTCGCGAGGTCCGCCGTCACCACCCGACCGGGGCATTCCCCCGGCCGGGCGGTGACGCCGGTCCCCCGGCGGGCCGGGTCAGCCGGCGGTGAAGTCCGCCGCGGCGAGGAGGGCGGTGTCCGGGTTGTCGGAGAAGATCCCGTCGATGCCCGTCTCGAAGTACGCCCGGAACGCGCCGAAGGCGTCGCCGTAGGCGTTGGGGTCGGCGCCGCGCCGGAACTCGGCGGGCAGGAAGGTGTTCTCGTTGCGCATGGTGTAGGGGTGAAGGACCAGGCCCCGGGCGTGCGCGTCCCGGACCAGGGTGGTGGGCTCGGTGAGCCGCCCCGAGGAGTCCCTGGGGATGATCAGGTCCAGGGTGGGGCCGATGCCCTGGGCGTAGGACGCGATCCACTTCAGTCCCTCGGGCTTCACCAGGTCCGCGACGGTGCGCGGGTCGCCGGAGGCGACGAAGTCCCAGGGGCGTTCGGAGGGGCCGGAGAGCAGGACGACGCCCGGGGTGTCGACCAGCCGGGCCAGCCGCTGGATGCTGCCGGGCTCGAAGGACTGGAGGATGAGCGGGGCGTTGCGGCGGTGGCGGCCGTAGCGGCGCAGCAGCCGGGCGAGGGGCTCTTCGAGTCCGAGGCCCAGGCCGCGGAAGTAGGTGGGGTGCTTGGTCTCGACGTACAGCCAGACCGGCTTGGAGCGCCTGCGGCCCTCGCGGTCGGCCCAGCGCAGGACCTCCTCGAAGGTGGGCACCTCCCAGCGTCCGTCGTAGAGGGTGTTCTTCTGGCGGGTGCCGGGGATGCGCTCCTTGGCCCGCAGGGTCTTCAGCTCGGCGAGGGTGAAGTCCTCGGTGAACCAGCCGGTGAGGGCGACGCCGTCGACCGTCTTGGTGGTCCTGCGGCTCGCGAACTCGGGGTGTGCGGCGACGTCGGTGGTGGCGGTGATGTCGTTCTCGTGGCGGCAGACGAGGTGGCCGTCCCTGGTGGGCACCAGGTCCTGCTCGATGACGTGCGCGCCCATCTCCAGCGCGAGCTGGTAGGAGCCGAGGGTGTGCTCGGGGCGGTAGCCGCTGGTGCCGCGGTGCCCGATGACGGTGGGCACGGGCAGGTCGAGGCGGAAGCGGCGCCCGCCCGGCCCGCCCGCGGGTGCGGCGCCGGGGCCGGGGCGCCCGGCGGCGTCGGCCTGCCCGCCGGCCAGTCCGAGGGCGGTGGTGCCGAGTACGGCGGCCCCCGCTCCGAGCATCGTTCTGCGACCGGGACCTGACTGCGCGCGCTCTGTCATGAATGCTCCTCGCGTGTGATGTCTCGCACCTGTCGGGCGCGGCCCGAGCGTAGGGATTCGTGCCGTCGGCGGAGCGGCACCTGGGCGAACGTGGCGTAAAAACGCGTCAACACCCCGTATCCGTCGGCCGAGCCCGACGTGCGATCGGCGGGGACCCGCGAGTATCGTCCTCACCTGCGTGGACCGTCCGATCCCGCGCCCCGGCCGGCCCGGCCACTACACCGGAGGAACCGTTGTCCCGACTCGCACTCATCAAGGCAGTGCTCGGACCGTTTTTGCGCCTGATGTTCCGCCCCCAGGTGGAGGGCGCGGAGAACATCCCCGGGGACGGTCCGGTGATTCTGGCGGGCAACCACCTGACGTTCATCGACTCGATGATCATGCCGCTCTGCTGCGACCGGCCGGTGTACTACATCGGCAAGGACGAGTACGTGAAGGGCAAGGGCCTCAAGGGCCGGGCGATGGCCTGGTTCTTCACGGGCTGCGGCATGATCCCGGTGGACCGGGACGGCGGCCGGGGCGGTGTCGCCGCGCTGATGACGGGCCGTCGGGTGCTGGAGGAGGGCCGGGCGTTCGCCATCTACCCGGAGGGCACCCGCTCCCCCGACGGCCGGCTCTACCGGGGCCGTACGGGCATCGCCCGGCTGACGCTGATGACGGGCGCGCCGGTGGTGCCGTTCGCGATGATCGGCACGGACAAGCTGCAGCCCAGCGGGTCCGGTCTGCCCCGCCCGGGCAAGGTGACGGTGCGTTTCGGCGAGCCGATGGAGTTCTCCCGCTACGAGGGCATGGACCGGGACCGCTATGTGCTGCGGGCGGTGACCGACTCGGTGATGGCCGAGGTGATGCGGCTGTCCGGCCAGGAGTACGTCGACGTGTACGCGACGAAGGCCAAGGCCGCCTGAGCCGGCGTACGGCCCGGACCGGGCCGCCGAAGGGGCCGCACCCGGGCGTGGGTGCGGCCCCTTCCGCATGTCCCGGCCCCCGCCGTCGGCCGGGCGCGGAGGACGTCGTGCGCCGGGTGCGGAGGACGTCGTGCGCCGGGTGCGGAGGACGTCGTTCGCCGGGCGCGGTCGTGCCCCGGCCGCGCGCGGGCGGCGGCTACTCGTGCGCGACGCCCTCCGCCAGCTTCTGCCCGCGCAGCAGGAACCAGGCGGCGACGGCCGTCGCCAGCAGGACCCCGGCGCCCACGCACGCCGCGAGCCGGAGCCCCTCGACGAACGACTCCTGGGCCGCGGCGACGAGCGCCTCCGCCTGCGGGGCCGGCAGGCCGTGGGCCGCTTCGACCGCGCCGCCCAGCGAGTCGTGGGCCGCGACGGCGGGGGCGGCGGGGACGCCCTGCGGGGTGACGAAGTCCTGGTAGACCCCGGTGACGATGGAGCCCAGCAGGGCGATGCCGAGGGCCGCGCCGAGTTCGTACGCCGTCTCGGAGACCGCGCCGGCGGCGCCCGCCTGTTCCTGCGGGACGCTGGAGAGGATCACGTCCGCGGTGACGGTGAAGGCGAAGCCCGCCCCGAGTCCGACGATCAGCAACACCGCGCCGATCAGGGGGTAGCCGGTCTCCCGGTGGAACAGGGTGACCGCGGCGAGGGCCAGCCCGATCGCCCCGAGACCGCCGGAGACCACCGACCGCACCGAGTACCGGCGGGCGGCCCGGCCCGCGAGGAGGCCCGCGACGACCGCGCCGACGGCGGCGGGCAGTTCGGCGAGCCCCGCCTCCAGCGGCCTGCGATCCTGCACCAGTTGCAGGAACTGGGAGAGGAAGAAGACCAGACCGGACAGGCCGAGGATGGTCAGCAGGTCCGCGAGGACCGCGCCGGAGAAGCCGCGGTGCCGGAAGAGCCGCATGTCCAGCAGGGGCGCGGGGAGCGTGAGCTGCCTGCGCACGAACCAGCCCAGCGCGGCCAGTCCGCCCGCGCCCGCGCCGGCGGCGCCCCAGGCCGGCCCGTGCGCGGCCGTCTCCTTGATCGCGTACACCACGCCGATCATGCCGGCGAACGAGAGCACCACACTGGCGAGGTCCCAGGGGCCCGGCGCCGGGTTCTTCGACTCCGGGATCATCCGGATGCCGACCACCACCAGGACGGCCATCACGGGCAGGTTGATCAGGAAGACCGAGCCCCACCAGAAATGCTCCAGGAGGAACCCGCCGACGACCGGCCCGACGGCCGCGCCCGCCGAGGCCATGGCGCCCCAGATGCCGATGGCGAGACTGCGCTCGCGCGGATCGTGGAAGAGGTTGCGGATCAGGGCGAGCGTGGACGGCATCAGCGTGGCGCCCGCGACCCCGAGCAGCGCCCGGGCCACGATCATCATCTCGGGCGAGCTCGCGTACGCGGTGAGCACGGAGACCGCGCCGAACGCGGTCGCGCCGCACAGCAGCAGCCGCTTGCGGCCGATGCGGTCGCCGAGGCTGCCCATGGAGACCAGGAGGCCGGCGATGACGAAGGAGTAGACGTCGCCGATCCACAGCAGCTGGGTGCCGGACGGCTTGAGGTCCTCGGTGAGGAAGGGGGTGGCGAGGCCGAGGACGGTGGCGTCCACGGCCACGAGCAGCACCGCGAGGACCAGGACGGCCAGGGCGATCCACCGCCCCGGACTCCGCAGCTCCCGGGGGGT
This sequence comes from Streptomyces tyrfis, assembly GCF_037034285.1. Taxonomy (NCBI): domain Bacteria; kingdom Bacillati; phylum Actinomycetota; class Actinomycetes; order Kitasatosporales; family Streptomycetaceae; genus Streptomyces; species Streptomyces tyrfis. Next base: position 157,688 of record NZ_JBAGJZ010000014.1, read on the forward strand.
GACCGCGTGCTGTTCGGTCGTGCTCATCGTTCGACGCTCCGGCGTGCGCCGCCGAGCAGCAGCTCGACGATCATGTAGGGGAAGTCCTGCCCGGCGATCCGGCCCGCCTGGACGGCCCAGGCCCCGGAGGAGACGAGCCCGTAGAGGGCCTCGGTCAGCCAGGCGGGGGTGAGGTCGATCCGGAACTCGCCGCGCTCCTGACCGCGCCGGAAGAAGGCGGCGACGCGGGCGTCGAGCCGGTTCCAGCCCTCGTTCACCTCGTCGCCCTCGAAGAGCTGGTTCTCCGTGACGAGGAAGGACAGCAGCCCGGCGCTCGGCTCCACGGCCGCGATCAGCCGTCGCAGCGCCTCCTCGGAGGTGCCCTCGTCGAGCGCGGCGGCGTCCAGGGCCGCCTCGAACTCCCGGATGCCCAGGTCCTCCAGCGCCCTGACCAGGGCGTCGCGCCCCGCGAAGTGCCGGTGCAGCGTGGCGCGGCCGATGCCCGCGGCCCGGGCGACCTCGTCCATGGTGGCGGTCGACTTGCGGGTCAGCAGGGCGGCGGCACTGCGCAGCACCTGTTCACGGTTCACAGTCATGAGACAACGATAAACCACATGAGACATGAATGTCTCATCGGTTGGCGTCGCCGTCCCCCGGGCGCGGGAGGACCATGGCGGCATGAAGCCGTTGCTGCTGGCGGTGGGCAGTATTGGTTCCTGCCGAGTGCCCTAAGCAAGCAGTCACGTTGGGTGACTACTTCGGGTCGGCGTCAACGAGTCAACTGTGTTGCCGCCCAGGCCAGTAGGATCGGCGGCTGTTCGATGATGGTGGGGGCGAGGTATGGGCGCTGTTGGGGCTGGCTGCTCTTTGACCAGCGAGGATGACGAGAGTGACTTCTGGGGGCATGCTCAAGAGGCCACCGGGCTTTTCGTGCCGCTGGGGGACGGATCACGGAGAGTTGATTTGCTCGGGTGTTCACCTCAAGGCGGCCTGCGGGTGTGTATTGACCGCATGGGCAGCAAGCGAGCGCTGGCCGGCAACGCCAATCTCGCGTTCTTGGACTCATCGGGTGCCAGCATGGGGCAGTACTTTGTCAACGACGTGACGCCAGAGGCCGTGCGGCCCTCGACGAGAGGGGCGGGCCTGGTAGATCTGACCGTGCGCCTGTGGTGCGACAACGCGCTTCCCCAGTCCGAATGGCCGTGGGAACTCATCCGCGCCGGACAGATGAACCGGACCGGGTTGTGGCATTCCCTCGGCCCGGCTGGCCGCCGTGGTTGGCTGTCCGTGGCTCTGACGCGTCACAGCTTTCGATCCTTGCCGGATCGACCTTCCGGCGCCACGTTTCACCTGGACGGTGAGCACATCATGGACGCGGACACCTTTTATTGCGCTCTTGGCGAGGCCGTCAACGGGCCAGGCGGCTATTTCGGGTGGAACCTCGATGCTCTGGATGACTGCCTTCGCGGCCGCTGGGGTGCCGAGTCACCATTCACGCTGGAATGGCATTCCTCCAGCGTCGCTAAGTCGTCCCTTCCTCAACGCCACGGTCCGAGCAAAGAGGGTGTGTCGTTGCTCGAAGTCGTCCTGGAGATTTTCCGCGACCACAGCATTGACATCGTCTTTCGCTGAGTAGGGCACCAGGCTAGCTATTCGGGGCTGGCCGGTGCCGAGTGCTTCTTCAGGCGACTGGCCACATAGCTGGCTCGGTCGCCGCCGTTGATGTGATGCCATTGGTAGGCGGTCTGGTCGGCGAGGCCGAGCAGATCAGCGACGAGTTTCCAGTGGATGTTGTCGACCATGGCGAGGATCGCGCCATTGCGTGCGAGTCGGGCTGCGGGAATACCATGTGCGGCCAGGCGCCGGGCGAGTGTGCTCGCCGAGATCGGCTGGCCCGGCCGGCGGCCTGGTAACAAGTAGGGGTTGGGCAGCTGAGTGGCGGCGATCGGGCGGCGATCGTCAACGAGCCTTCGGACCAGGGCGGACAGGCGCGGACGGAGCCAGAGGGGATCGCGGCCGACCTTGAGCCCGCAGACCGCAGGATCCGAGGGATGATCGAGTACGTCGTCTGCCTTGAGAGCCACCAAGCGAGTGCAGTGCTGGCCGTACTGAAGGACCAGGCAGCCTGACACCCTGACCGGCAGCGTGATGCTCTCGTCGGTCTCGAGCCGATGCGCGAGCACCACACGGGCCCGGTCGCTCATGATCGACCGGTCCTCGCAGTTGGCCAGAGCAGACACGGCCAGGTGCTTGGGAGCGAGCTGGTGGGCTGCCGCCCACGTCAGGAAACGCCGGACTTCGCCTTGCCGGACGCGGTGTGCGGCCACCCAGCGGTCCACCAGCGGCTGCAGGCAGGTGCCGAGCGAGCTTCGATGGCCGCGAAGGTGGAGGCAGAGCTGACGCGCCACTCGTAGGTGGTTCGTCAAGTATGTCCGGGTGCCGGTCGTCAGGCTGCCGCGCTGATCGATCTGCCGGTGGGCCATGGGCAGCAACTGCCAGCGGGCATAGCGGACGAGCGCCAGGCGGTCGTCGCTGTCAGACACATTCGTGAGTCGGCGGATGTCCAGCTGCAGCTGGGCGAGTTGCTCGTCGCGCGCTGGCAGGACCTCGGTGAGTACGAGCAAATTACGCAGATGCGTAACCGAATTGGTTTGTGGGAGCACGTCGAGGGCCTCGTGGCTGCAGTCGAGCTCCCCGGTGACCATCTTGCGGATGAGTTTCCCGCCTGCTTTCTGCCGCAGGTAGTCGAGCACCGTGTGCGGGTTGTCGTAGCGGGCCAGCTCTTCCGCGAGAGGAATCAGCCGGGTGTCCAGTCGGTTCCCGGGAGCGGTGAAAGTCTCCTCAATTCTGATCTGGACCATGCATGCTGGGCAGCGTCTGCGGTGTTCAAGTCTGCCGAGGGAGCTGCAGGAGACGCACCGGTACCGGAGACGGACACCTACGCATTCAGGACAGAGTGGGTCGCCATTGTCGGTGCGCTGGAAGACGACGGAATCCTGGTGGCATGTGGCGCAGGCAGCATGCGTACTGAAGACAGCATTGGCACAGGAGATGCATACGGGCCCCTCCGGCCAGTGGCGATCGGCGCGGGACACGATCCCGCATCGGCTGCAGGAAACTCGCATGGCCAAATAGCACAAATGGCAGCGAGGAAGGCCGTCGACAGTGCGAACCGGTGCCGATGGACGACGCTTGCAAGTCGTGCAGAGCGGCGAAGGCCGAAGCCGATTCCAGCACGCTCGACAGTACTGACCTTGGGGCGTGCGGGCGTTGATACGACGGGCTTCGCCGCACCCATCGCACAGGTGGCGGTCGGTGCGTTCGCGGCAGGTGCTGCACTGTGGCCCGTCACTGGTCCGGCCGGCAACGCGGCGAACCTGCCCGCAGTCCCGGCACGCCTCCCTGCGTCCCTTCACACGGGCCCAGCAGGACCCACAAAGTCGATCAGCCTGAGAGGTGACGTGCCGCATCCGGCTGCAGCCAGAGCACAGTTCGAGTGGTTGGCGCTGTTTCCAGCACCGGTCACAGACCGGACCGGACTCGGTAATCTTCCGCGAGCGTTTAACTTGGCCGCAGTCGATGCAGATCCGCCGTCGACTGTCCCGCCAACACCGTTCACATAAGGGGCGTCCAGCCTTGCGCGACACAATTCGGTTTTGCTGTCCGCAGGATGCACACGTTGTCGAGTCAGCAGGCACAACTCAGCTTTCGGCATCGAAGAAGTCCGGCGACAGCATCGGAGCATCCGGAAGAACCGGCCGCAGCCGAGCTACCGGTCCAGGCTCCGGCACCGCGGGTTCTTCCGGCGTGATCGGGACCACGAGTTCCTCGAATGTGCACTCCAGGATCTGACACAGAGCCACAAGCAGACCGATGGCCACCTTGGGTGGTTGATCCGCTTTCACGAGGCGAAAGATGTAGCTGCGATCGAATTCGAAGCCGCGCTCACGAAGGGCTGGGACCAGCTTGGTAGTGGTGTACCAGTTCTTGCGGACGGCCATCAGCTCACGCAGGCGCCACTCGTACTGGGGCTGCAGCTCTTCCACGGCCTTGCGGTGTGCAGCATCATTGGCGTCAGCCATCACGCCCTCCTGCGATTGCTGCGTGGCTCTGCGGGAGCTTCCTCGAACTCATCCTCCATCTGGGCCTCCGCATCGGCACGGGCGAATGCCTGGTGCAGCATCTTCTCCTCTTGAGCATCAAGGAATTCCCGCACCTTGAGGTTCTTGTAGTCGCTGCTGAGCGCCGTGTAGATGGCCGTCGTAGCAGCGTGGGAATGTCCAACCTGCTCAGTGACGAACTGCGTGTCATAACCGCTCTCAATGAGTCGGGTGACGTAGGTATGCCGCAGACAGTGCGGGTCCAGCTCCGCAGACAGGCTGGCCCGATCACGCCAGGTCGCGAAGCGCGCATTCACGGAGCGTTCGGAGATCGTCTCGTGGCGCTCGGTCGGGAACATGACGCCGTCGTCCGGCCGGTCAAGATAGAACTGCGGACGCACGTGGTCGAGGTAGAAGCGAACAGTGGCGACGGCCCATGGCCACACGGACACCACGGTTCGTCGCCGGGGCGGCTGCCCCGCACTCGCCTTGCCCCACCGCACCGATAGCCCGCCCAGGTCCCCGAATTCCGGCAGTTTCGCTTGGCGTCGCCAGTCATGCGTCTCCAGTCGGGCGGTTTCTCGACGCCGCAGTCCCCACGCGTAGGCGGTGGTGAACATTGCCACATCCCGGGCCGCGGCCAGCGCACCTTTGTGTCCCTCAGCCTGCATCCGCTTGATCTCCGGATCCATTTGGGAAAAGAACCGCTTGATCTCCTGCCGTGTCAGCGGACGATTCCGGTTGGGTCGCCCCACGTAATCCTGCGAGTGCCGGACCGCATTGAGGTCACGTACCACCTGCGCTGGGAAGGTACCGAAGAGGTTCAGGCACACTTCCTGCCACTGGTAAGCCGGGTTGGTGAGGTACTCCAAGTACAGCCGCAGGACTCGCGCTTTCGACCCCAGAGTGCCGCTCGTGTTGCCCGGCGCACACAGCGACATCCAACGGTCGAACAACGCGGCATTCCAGGCAGGCTCCCATGGGTAGGCGTCCGCGACGGCCTGAACCTGCCGGATCACGCTTTCCCGGCCGTTGACCGTCGTGTCCTGCAGGTTCCTGGCCTTCTGGTGCTCGCGAAAGCCCAGAAGGGTGCTCTCGAACACAGCCTCCGCAGGCCGCAATATGGGCACGCCGGGAACGACGTACAGCGTCGCAACACCGGGTGCCGGCGCAGGACCACGCTGGACTGCACTGCGGCTGGCTCGACTCACCGATCACGCTCCGTGCTCATTCATCGCGTCACCAGACTGCCCTCGCGTTGTCCGAGCGGCACCGTTGATGCATCACAGTCATCACAACGAGGAATCAGGCAGCAGGACACGCAACTTGGCTCGCCGAGTCGTGGTAGAACTCGTCTTGAGATGCCACGCAGAACCTGCACTTCTCGCGTTCGCTAGCGGCATCATTGGTGCAGTGGAGTCAACACTGCCTCTTCTGCTGGTCGACGTCGACGGCCCGCTCAACCCGTACGCGGCGCTGATGCTCCCGGGGACGCCGGACGGCTACCTCACCTGCCTGACGCGGCCGGCCGGCTGGGACCACGGGCCGCCGCTGCCGGTCCTGCTCAATCCGGCGCACGGCCGGGCCCTGCTCGGCCTCGCCGGTCGCTACGAGCTGGTCTGGGCGACGACCTGGCGGGACGAGGCCAACGTCTGGATCGGGCCGCGCCTGGGCCTGCCCCGGCTGCCGTACGTGGACTGGCCCTCGGTGTACGGACGCGCGCCGGCCGGCACGTCCTGGAAGACGCCGCACGTCGTGGCCTACGCGGCCGGCCGGCCGTTCGCCTGGGTGGACGACGAGATCGGCGCCCCGGACCGGGAGTGGGTCCGCGGGCAGGGGGCGGTGGCGCTGCTGCTCCGGATCGATCCGTGGACGGGGCTGCTGCCGGCCGACTTCGAGACGCTCGCCGCCTGGGCGGACGAGCACGGGCCGGTGTCGCCCGCCGCCCCGGGGCGGCGCCCGGGGCGTCCCGGGACGCGCGGCGCGGGGCCGGACCGCGCCGCCGGCCGGACGAGCGGGCCCTGAGACCCCGGGGCGACGCCCGCCGATCCGCGGACGGTCCGCCGGGCACCGCACGGAACGCCCGGTCGCCGGTCCGGGACCGGCCGCCGCCGCGTCACGCACCACCCGCGCCGTCCCGCACCGGGCGCGGCGCGGAACAGCGCGCCCGGTGTCCCGGGCTCAGCTCCAGGGCAGCGCGGACCGGTGGCGCCAGTACGCCTCGGGCGGCTCGGCGAGGGCGCCGAGCCGAGCGCGCCGCTCCTCGTCGAGGCCGACGGCGGTGGCGCGGAGGTTCCCGGTGAGCTGGCCGACGGTCGCGGCGCCGGACAGCACCACATCGGCCCAGGGCTGGTGCAGCACGAACGCCAGGGCGACCGCGTCGGCGCCGAGGCCCTCTCCGGCGGCGGCCTCCCGGACCGCCTCCGGGGCCTCCGCCCCGGCGAGCCGGCCGTTGGCCATGGCCTCCTTGACGATCACGGCGAGCCCGGCGTCGTGCGCCTGTGCGAGCGCCGGGCCCGCCGAGGTCTCCAGGACGTTGTAGGTGGCCTGGACGGTACGGAAGAGCGGCTCGCCGTCGACCGTGACGGCGAGCGCGGCCCGGATGGCGTCGGCCTGGCGGGGGCCGCTGGTGGAGAGGCCGACGCCGACGCCCTCGGCGGCGAGCGCGGCCAGCCGGGCGTGCAGTTCCCGGTCGGTGAGGGCGGGGCTGTCGGGGGTGACCGAATGGATCTGGTAGAGGTCGAGCCGGTCGCCGAGCAGCGCCCCGGTCTCGGCGCGCTGGCGCAGGAACGTGGCCGGGCTGTGGTCCTTGACCTCGTGGGCCTCGGCCTCGACGCGCCAGCCGGCGGTGTAGGTGTAGCCCCACTTGCTGCCGACGACCACGTCGTCCGCGTCCGGGCGCGCCGTCAGCCAGCCGGCGAGGAACTCCTCCGCGCGGCCGTAGGAGCGGGCGGCGTCGAAGTAGCGGACGCCCTGCGCGTAGGCGGCGTCCAGCAGGGCGTGGGTGCGCTCGCGCAGGGCCTCGACGCCGCGGTCGCCGGGCAGGTCGCGGTCGCGGTGGAGATTGATGTAGCCGGGCCGGCCGACCGCGGCCAGGCCGAGCCCGACGCGGGCGGCCGGAGTCCTCGTGCCGTCCGGCGGGGCCTCTCCGGGGCGGGCGAGGCCGAGGGCTCGGGCAAGGGCGAACGGCATCGTGGGCTCCTCGTCGTCCGGGGGCGGTCCCCGTCAACGTAACCCGGTCCGGGGCGGCCGGGCGGGGAGCGTGTGCGCGTGGGCGTGCTCCCCGCCCGGCCGCCCCGGCGGAGCGGTCAGCTCTCCTTCGCGGCGGCCCACCTCTGCTGGACGGCGAGATCGGCCTTGACCTCGGCGAGCTGGACCGCCACCGCCGACGGGGCGGTGCCGCCCCGTCCGCTGCGGGAGGCGAGCGCGCCGGGCACGTTCAGGACCGTGCGGACCTCGGGGGTCAGATGCTCGGAGATCTCCGCGAACTGCTCGTCGGTCAGCTGGTCGAGCTCGATGCCGTGCCGCTCGCACTCCTTGACGCACGCGCCGGCCACCTCGTGCGCGACGCGGAACGGCACGCCCTGCTTGACCAGCCACTCGGCGACGTCGGTGGCGAGCGAGAACCCGGCCGGGGCCAGCTCCGCCATGCGCTCGCGGTTGACGGTGAGGGTGGCCATCATCCCGGTGAAGGCGGGCAGCAGGACTTCGAGCTGGTCGCAGGAGTCGAAGACCGGCTCCTTGTCCTCCTGGAGGTCCCGGTTGTACGCCAGCGGGAGCGCCTTCAGCGTGGCCATCAGGCCGGTCAGATTGCCGATGAGGCGGCCCGACTTGCCGCGCGCCAGCTCCGCGATGTCCGGGTTCTTCTTCTGCGGCATGATCGAGGAGCCGGTGGAGAAGGCGTCGTGCAGGGTGACGAAGGAGAACTCCTTCGTGTTCCAGATGATGACCTCCTCCGCGATCCGGGAGAGGTTCACGCCGATCATCGCGGTGATGAACGCGAACTCGGCGACGAAGTCGCGGGAGGCCGTGCCGTCGATCGAGTTGCCGACGGAGCCGTGCTCGAAGCCCAGCTCGGCGGCGACCGCCTCCGGGTCGAGGCCCAGGGACGAACCGGCCAGGGCTCCGGAGCCGTACGGGGAGACGGCCGTCCGCTCGTCCCACTGGCGCAGCCGCTCGGCGTCCCGCGACAGGGCCTGCGCGTGAGCCAGCACATGGTGCGCGAAGAGCACCGGCTGGGCGTGCTGGAGGTGCGTGCGGCCGGGCATCGCGACGTCCGGGTGGGCCTCGGCGAGGCCGACCAGCGCGCTCTGGAGCTCCGCGATCAGACCGCCGATGATCCGGGCGTGGTCGCGCAGGTACATCCGGAAGAGCGTGGCGATCTGGTCGTTGCGGGACCGGCCGGCCCGCAGCTTGCCGCCCAGGTCCGGGCCGAGGCGCTCCAGCAGGCCGCGTTCCAGCGCGGTGTGCACGTCCTCGTCGGCGACGGTGCCGGTGAACGAGCCGTCCGCCACGTCGGCTTCGAGCCGGTCGAGCCCGGCGATCATGCGGTCCAGCTCGTCCTCGGTGAGCAGGCCCGCCTTGCTGAGGACGCGCGCGTGGGCGCGGGAGCCCGCGATGTCGTACGGCGCGAGCCGCCAGTCGAAGTGGACGGAGGCGGACAGCTTGGCCAGGGCCTCGGCGGGACCGTCGGCGAAGCGGGCGCCCCAGAGGCGTACGTCGCCGTTGCTGGTGCCGTTGCTCACTGCGTGCTCCTCGGAAGGACAAGGGGTGGGTGTGCGACCGCCTCCCCGCACGGAGGGTCCGGGGAGGCGGTGTGGGGCGGGGAGGGTCAGGACAGGTCGCGCTTGGCGGCGATCTTCGAGGAGAGGCCGAAGATCTCGATGAAGCCCTGCGCCTTGGACTGGTCGAAGGTGTCGCCGGTGTCGTAGGTGGCCAGGTTGAAGTCGTAGAGCGACTGCTCGGACCTCCGGCCGGTGACGACGGCGCGGCCCGCGTGCATGGTCATCCGGATGTCGCCGGTGACGTGCTGGTTGGCCTCCTCGATGAAGCCGTCCAGGGCGCGCTTGAGCGGCGAGAACCACAGGCCGTCGTAGACCAGCTCGCCCCAGCGCTGCTCGACCTGCCGCTTGTAGCGGGCCAGCTCGCGCTCGACGGTGACGTTCTCCAGCTCCTGGTGGGCGGTGATCAGCGCGATCGCGCCCGGGGCCTCGTAGACCTCGCGGGACTTGATGCCGACCAGCCGGTCCTCGACCATGTCGATCCGGCCGATGCCCTGGGCGCCGGCCCGCTCGTTGAGCTGCTGGATCGCCTGGAGGACGGTGACGGGCCTGCCGTCGACGGCGACCGGGACGCCCTCCTTGAAGGAGATGACGACCTCGTCGGCCTCGCGCGGGGCGGCCGGGTTCTGGGTGTACTCGTAGATGTCCTCGATCGGCGCGTTCCAGATGTCCTCCAGGAAGCCCGTCTCGACGGCGCGCCCGAAGACGTTCTGGTCGATGGAGTACGGGGACTTCTTGGTGGTCGCGATCGGGAGGTTCTTCTCCTCGCAGAAGGCGATCGCCTTGTCCCGGGTCATCGCGTAGTCGCGGACCGGGGCGATGCACTTCAGGTCGGGGCCCAGCGCGGCGATGCCGGCCTCGAAGCGGACCTGGTCGTTGCCCTTGCCGGTGCAGCCGTGGGCGACGATGCCGGCGTCGTGCTTCTTCGCGGCGGCGACGAGGTGCTTGACGATGGCGGGCCGGGACAGGGCCGAGACCAGCGGGTAGCGGTCCATGTAGAGGGCGTTGGCCTTGATCGCGGGGAGGCAGTACTCCTCGGCGAACTCGTCCTTCGCGTCCGCGACCTCGGCCTCGACGGCACCGCAGGCGAGCGCGCGCTTGCGGATGACGTCCAGGTCCTCTCCGCCCTGGCCGACGTCCACGGCGACGGCGATGACCTCGGCGCCCGTCTCCTCGGCGATCCAGCCGATGGCGACGGAGGTGTCCAGGCCGCCCGAGTAGGCGAGTACGACGCGCTCGGTCACGGGTTTCTCCTTACGGTGCAATCACTGATGGGTATAACTATGCAGTCCTCCGTATGGTTTGTCAAAAGTGGCGGCGGACCGCGCGTCGCGGGCCCGCATCCCCGCCCGGCGCGCCCGCCGACGGCCCGTCCCACTCCTCGGGATCACCCGGCGGAACGCCTGACCCGGCGGGGAGCTGTGGCGACAATGGCCGTCATGGGAAAGACGTACGAACGAATCGACGGGCGGCTCAGGACCTTCATCGAGGAACAGCGCATCTTCTTCACGGCGACCGCTCCCCTGGACGGCGAGGGCACGGTCAACCTCTCCCCCAAGGGCGTCAGCGGCTCCTTCGCCGTCATCGACGAGCGGACCGTGGCCTATCTGGACTTCGCGGGCAGCAACGCGGAGACCGTGGCCCACCTCCGGGAGAACGGCCGCATCACCCTGATGTGGTGCGCCTTCCAGGGGCCGCCGAACATCGTGCGGGTGCACGGGCGCGGGGAGCCGGTCTTCCGCGACGATCCCCGGTTCCCGCAGCTGCTGGGCCGCTTCGGCGGGGTGGATGCCGCCCCGCACGGGCTGCGCGCGATCATCGTGGTGCGGGCCGAGCTGATCCGGGACACCTGCGGGTACGCGGTCCCGTTCATGACGTACGAAGCGGACCGGCCGCTGCACGCCCGGCGCTTCGCCCGGGAGGACGACGCCTCGCTCGGCGCGTACTTCGAGAAGAAGGAGCACGTGGCGACGAGCATCGACGGGCTGCCGGGGCTGCCGCTCCCGCTGCCGGCCATGCCGGCCGTGCCGGGCACGGAGCGGGACTGAGCCGTCCGGCGCCGGTCCGGCGTGCGGGACCGGGCCCGACGCCGGCCGTCCGGTGTGCGGCGGCGGAGCCTGTCCGGTGTGCGGGACCAGGACCGACGGCGCCCGTCCGGTGTGCGGCGGCGGAGCCCGGCGGCGCGCCGGACTCCGCCCCGCTCAGCGCTCGTTCTGGGCCAGCCGGAGCAGATGGTCGGCGAGCGCCTGGCCGCCCGCCGGGTCCCGGCTGATCAGCAGCAGGGTGTCGTCCCCCGCGATGGTGCCGAGGATGTCGTGGAGTTCGGCCTGGTCGATGGCCGAGGCCAGGAACTGCGCGGCGCCCGGCGGGGTGCGCAGCACCACGAGGTTGGCCGACGCCTCCGCCGAGATGAGCAGCTCGGCGGAGAGGCGGCGCATCCGCTCCTCCTTCGCAGACCCGCCCAGCGGCGCCTGCGGGGTGCGGAAACCGCCCTCGCTGGGCACCGCGTAGATCAGCTCGCCCCCGGTGTTGCGGATCTTCACCGCGCCCAGCTCGTCCAGGTCGCGCGAGAGCGTCGCCTGGGTGACGCTCAGCCCGTCGTCCGCGAGGAGCCTGGCCAGCTGGCTCTGCGAGCGCACCGGCTGCCGGTTCAGGATGTCCACGATCCGCCGGTGGCGTGCCGTGCGGGTCTGCGGCACGGAGGGCCCGCTGTGCTCGGTCTCCTGCGCCTCGGTCATCGTCCTCGCCTCATTCTCCGGTTCACGCTCCGGATCGTCCGTCCCCGTGTGCTGCGTCGAGAGCGCCGGGCAGTGCCTGGAGGAACGCGTCCGCCTCGGCGTCGCCGATGATCAGCGGCGGCATCAGCCGCACGACGTCGGGGGCGGGGGCGTTCACCAGGATTCCGGCTCCCTGAGCCGCCTGGCGCACCTGGGGCGCGAGGGGCTCGGTGAGCACGATACCCAGCAGCAGCCCGGCGCCGCGGACGTGGGAGACCAGCGGATGACCGAGACCCTCCACGCCGTTCCTGATCTTCTCGCCCAGCCGCTTCACCCGGTCCAGGGCGCCGTCGGCGGCCAGGGTGTCCAGCACGGCCAGTCCCGCGGCGCAGGAGACCGGGTTGCCGCCGAACGTCGAGCCGTGCTGGCCCGGCTTCAGCAGCTCGGCGGCGGGGCCGAAGGCGACGGTCGCGCCCAGCGGCAGTCCGCCGCCGAGGCCCTTGGCGAGGGTGACGACATCGGGTTCGACGCCCTGGTGGGCCTGGTGCTCGAACCAGTGGCCGCAGCGGCCGATGCCGGTCTGCACCTCGTCGAGGACGAGCAGCGTTCCGGTGGCCCGGGTGATCGCGCGGGCGGCCTCCAGATAGCCCGGGGGCGGCACGACCACGCCGTTCTCGCCCTGGACCGGTTCGACGACCAGCAGCGCGGTGTCGGTGGTGACGGCGGCGCGCAGGGCCTCTGCGTCCCCGTACGGGACGTAGGTGACGTCGCCGGGCAGCGGTTCGAACGGCGCGCGCTTCCCGGGCTGGCCGGTGAGCGCGAGCGCGCCCATGGTCCGGCCGTGGAAGCCACCTTCGGTGGAGACGACATGGGTGCGCCCGGTCAGCCGGCCGATCTTGAAGGCGGCCTCGTTGGCCTCCGCGCCGGAGTTGGCGAAATAGACCCGCCCGTCGCGGCCGAAGAGCTGGAGCAGCCGTTCGGCGAGGGCGACCGGCGGCGGCGCGATGTAGAGGTTGGAGACGTGGCCGAGGGAGGCGACCTGGGCGGAGACGGCCTCGACGACGGCGGGGTGGGCGTGGCCCAGCGCGTTGACGGCGATGCCGCCGACGAAGTCGAGGTACTCGGCGCCGTCGGCGTCCCACAGCCGGGCGCCCTCGCCGCGGACGAGGGAGATCCCCGGGGTGCCGTAGTTGTCCATGAGCGCGTGCCGCCAGCGCTGCGCGTACTCCTGGTTGCTCATGACTCCCCCTGGGTGTCGGATTCCTCGTCGGGCACGACCATCGTGCCGATTCCCTCGTCGGTGAAGATCTCCAGCAGGATCGAGTGCTGGACCCGGCCGTCGATGACCCGGGCGGTCTCGACGCCGTTGCGCACGGCGTGCAGGCAGCCCTGCATCTTCGGCACCATGCCGCTGGAGAGCTCGGGCAGCAGCTTCTCCAGCTCGGTGGCGGTGAGGCGGCTGATCACGTCGTCGCTGTGGGGCCAGTCCTCGTAGAGGCCCTCGACGTCGGTGAGGACCATCAGCGTCTCGGCGTCCAGCGCGGCGGCGAGCGCGGCGGCGGCGGTGTCGGCGTTGACGTTGTACACGTGGTGGTCGTCGGCGGAGCGGGCGATGGAGGAGACGACGGGGATGCGGCCGTCGTCCAGCAGGGCCTGGATCGCCCCGGTGTCGATGGCGGTGATCTCGCCGACCCGGCCGATGTCGACGGGCTCGCCGTCGATGACCGGCCGGTACTGGACGGCGGTGATGGTCCGGGCGTCCTCGCCGGTCATGCCGACGGCGAGCGGGCCGTGCTCGTTGAGCAGCCCGACGAGCTCGCGCTGGACCTGCCCGGCCAGCACCATCCGCACGACGTCCATGGCCTCGGGCGTGGTGACGCGCAGCCCCGCCTTGAACTCGCTGACCAGGCCCTGCTTGTCGAGCTGGGCGCTGATCTGGGGGCCGCCGCCGTGCACCACGACGGGCTTGAGGCCGGCCTGGCGCAGGAAGACGACGTCCTGGGCGAAGGCCGCCTTCAGCTCCTCGTCGACCATGGCGTTGCCGCCGAACTTGATGACGACGGTCTTGCCGTGGTGCCGGGTCAGCCAGGGCAGCGCCTCGATGAGGATCTGCGCCTTCGGGAGTGCGGTGTGCTTCCGCGCCGGGGTCATGAGCTGTACGCGCTGTTCTCGTGGACGTAGTCCGCGGTGAGGTCGTTGGCCCAGATGACGGCGGACTCGGCGCCGGCGGCGAGGTCGGCGGTGATGACGACCTCCCGGTAGCGCATGTCGACCAGGTCGCGGTCCTCGCCGAAGCTGCCGTTCCGGCAGACCCAGACGCCGTTGATGGCGACGTTCAGCCGGTCGGGGTCGAAGGCGGCCTTCGTGGTGCCGATCGCGGAGAGGACCCGGCCCCAGTTGGGGTCCTCGCCGTGGATGGCGCACTTGAGGAGGTTGTTGCGGGCGATGGAGCGGCCCACCTCGACGGCGTCGTCCTCGGTCGCGGCGTTGATCACCTCGATCCGGATGTCCTTGGAGGCGCCCTCGGCGTCGCCGATGAGCTGCCGGGCGAGGTCCGCGCAGACGGCGTCCACGGCCTTGGCGAACTCGTCCTGGCCGGGGGTGACGCCGCTGGCGCCGGAGGCCAGCAGCAGCACGGTGTCGTTGGTGGACATGCAGCCGTCGGAGTCGACCCGGTCGAAGGTGGTGCGGGTGGCGCCGCGCAGCGCGGAGTCGAGACCGGCCGCGTCCACGTCGGCGTCGGTGGTGAGGACGACCAGCATGGTGGCGAGGCCGGGGGCGAGCATGCCCGCGCCCTTGGCCATGCCGCCGACCGTCCAGCCGTCGCCGCCGGCGACGGCGGTCTTGTGGACGGTGTCCGTGGTCTTGATCGCGATGGCGGCCTTCTCGCCGCCGTGCTCGCTGAGGGCGGCCGCGGCCTTCTCGATGCCGGGCAGCAGCTTGTCCATCGGCAGCAGGGTGCCGATCAGACCGGTCGAGGCGACCGCGATCTCGCCCGCGCCGAGGCCGGGGAGGACCTCGGCGGCCTTCTCGGCGGTGGCGTGGGTGTCCTGGAAGCCCTTCGGTCCCGTACAGGCGTTGGCGCCGCCGGAGTTGAGGACGACGGCGCCGACCTCGCCGCCCTTGAGCACCTGCTGCGACCAGAGGACGGGGGCGGCCTTGACGCGGTTGGAGGTGAAGACGCCCGCGGCGGCGCGGCGCGGGCCGTGGTTGACCACGAGGGCCAGGTCCGGGTTTCCGCTTTCCTTGATCCCGGCGGCGATGCCCGCCGCCGAGAATCCCTGTGCTGCCGTGACGCTCACGGTGCGACTCCGATCGTGGAGAGACCTGTGTCCTCGGGGAGTCCGAGGGCGATGTTCATGCTCTGCAGGGCGCCGCCGGCGGTGCCCTTGGCGAGGTTGTCGATGGCGGCGACGACGACGATCCGGCCCGCGGCGGCGTCATACGCGACCTGGATCTGCACGGCGTTGGAGCCGAGGACGGACGCGGTGGCGGGCCACTGCCCCTCGGGGAGCAGGTCCACGAACGGCTCGTCGGCGAACGCCTTCCCGTACGCCGCGCGGACGGCCTCGGCGCCCACGCCGGGCTTCGCCCGGGCGCTGCAGGTGGCGAGGATGCCGCGGGGCATCGGCGCCAGGGTCGGGGTGAAGGAGACGGTGACCGGCTCGCCGGCCGCGGCGCTCAGGTTCTGGATCATCTCGGGGGTGTGCCGGTGGACCCCGCCGACGCCGTACGGGGACATGCCGCCCATCACCTCGGAGCCGAGCAGATGCGGCTTGGCCGCCTTGCCCGCGCCGGAGGTGCCGGACGCGGCGACGATCACCGCCTCGGGCTCGGCCAGCTGGGCCGCGTACGCCGGGAAGAGCGCCAGCGAGACGGCGGTCGGGTAGCAGCCGGGCACCGCGACGCGCTTGGTCCCGGCCAGCGCGGCGCGCCCGCCCGGCAGTTCGGGCAGGCCGTAGGGCCACGTGCCGGCGTGCGGCGATCCGTAGAACCGCTCCCAGTCCGCGGCGTCCGCGAGCCGGAAGTCGGCGCCCATGTCGATGACGAGCACCTCGTCGCCGAGCTGCTCGGCGACGGCGGCGGACTGGCCGTGCGGCAGGGCGAGGAAGACGACGTCGTGCCCGGCGAGCGTCTCGGGCGTGGTCGGCTCCAGCACCCGGTCCGCGAGCGGGCGCAGATGCGGCTGCAGCGCGCCGAGCCGCTGCCCCGCGTTGGAGTTGCCGGTGAGGGCCCCGATCTCGACCTCGGGGTGGACGAGCAGCAGGCGGAGCAGCTCTCCGCCGGCGTATCCGCTCGCCCCTGCCACCGCTGCGCGTACCACCATCGGAATCCTCTCGTCGATGGCATGACTATACGCATCACCGCACTTTTATGCAATGACCGGGGCGTGGCGCGGGGCCTTCTTCCGGGCGCCGTCGGCCTTCTCGTCGGGAGCGCCGGCGATCTCTTGCGGCCGGCGATCTCTTGCGGCCGGGATTCGATTGCGGCCGGGACGTCCGGCGGCCGCGCGCTCCCGGTCTGCGCGCCCGTGACCACGCCCGCGGACGGCACCGGCGTACAAGGGGAGGGCGGCGGGAGCGGCGAGGCGCGGTGGACGGCCGCGACTCCTGTCCGCCGGCCGAAACGCCAGGCCGGCCGGCCCCGGCCGGAACCTCACCCGCCCCACGTCGGCCGGCCGGGCCCGTCGCCGGGGGCGCGCCGCGACGGCGCGTCCCCGGCGGGGCTCATCCGGCGGAGACGGCGGCCGGGTCCCGCACGTCGTCCAGGAGTTCCCGTACCAGCGCGGCGACCTGCGGCGTCTCGATGAGGAAGCCGTCGTGTCCGTACGGCGAGGCGATCACCCGGGCCCGGTCGGCGGAGGGGATGCCCGCGGCGAGCTCCTCCTGCTGCGCGAGCGGGTAGAGGCGGTCGGAGTCGACCCCCGCCACCAGGGTCCGCGCCGTCACCCGTGCGAGGGCGGCGCGCGTGCCGCCGCGCCCGCGGCCTATGTCGTGGGCGTTCATCGCCTCGGCCAGCACGACGTAGCTGGCCGCGTCGAAGCGCCGGACGAGCTTGGCGGCGTGGTGGTCGAGATACGACTCGACCTGGTAGCGGCCGCCCCGCCCGGGGTCCTCGCCGTCCTGGGCGCGGTTGCCGAAGCGGGAGTCCAGCTCCTCGGCGGCGCGGTAGGTGATGTGGGCGATGCGGCGGGCGACGCCCAGACCGGCGTGCGGGCCCTGCCCGGGACCGGCGTCGTGGTAGTCGCCGCCCCGCCAGTGCGGGTCGGCGCGGATCGCGTGGAGCTGCGCGGTGGCCCAGGCGATCTGATCGGCGCCGGCCGCCGCGGGGCAGGCCAGCAGCAGCAGCGAGGCGACGCGCTCCGGGTGGGACACGGCCCACTCCACCGCGCGCATCCCGCCCATCGAGCCGCCGATCACGAGCGCCCAGCGGTCGATGCCCAGCGCGTCGGCGAGACCGGCCTCGGCGAGCACCTGGTCGCGTTGCGTCAGACGCGGGAAGGACCCGCCCCAGTACCGCCCGTCGGGGCGGAGCGAGGCGGGGCCAGTGCTTCCCTGGCAGCCGCCGAGGACGTTCGGCGCCACCACGAACCAGCGGTCGGTGTCGAGGGCCCGGCCCGGCCCGACCAGCGCGTCCCACCAGCCGGGGGTGGGGTGGCCGGGACCGGCCGGGCCGGCGACATGGCTGTCGCCGGTGAGCGCGTGCAGGACGAGGACCGCGTTGGAGCGGTCGGGCGCCGGCCGCCCCCAGGTCTCGTACGCCAGCCGCACCCCGGGGAGCCGGCCGCCCGCCTCCAGCGGCAGGGGCTCGGCGAGCTGGTGCCACGCACGGCGCCCGGACGGGTCCCCCTCCCGCCACGCGCCGGTGGCGGGAGGGGGGACCGTCCTCGGGCTGGTCCCGTCGGCGGTGTTCAGGACGCCTCCTTCGCGGCGCGGAAGCCGGCCTCCAGATCCGCCTTGAGGTCGTCGAGGTTCTCGATGCCGACCGAGAGGCGCACCAGGCCCGGGGAGGTGCCGGTGGCGGCGAGCTGGGCGTCGTCGAGCTGGCTGTGGGTGGTGGAGGCGGGGTGGATGATCAGGCTGCGGACGTCGCCGATGTTGGCGAGGTGGCTGAAGAGCTCGACGGCGTCCACGAACCGCTTGCCCGCCTCGACGCCGCCGCGCAGCTCGAAGGCGAGCACGGCGCCCGCGCCGCGCGGCAGGTAGCGGCGGCCGGCCTCGTACCAGCGGTTGGAGGGCAGTCCGGCGTAGTGGACGGCCGCGACCTCGTCGCGCTGCTCCAGCCACTCCGCCAGCGCCTGGGCGTTGGACGAGTGGCGCTCCATGCGCAGGCTCAGCGTCTCCACGCCCTGCAGGAGGAGGAAGGCGGAGTGCGGGGCGATGGCCGGTCCGAGGTCGCGCAGCAGCTGGACCCGCAGCTTGATGGCGTACGCGCCGGGCCCGAGGGCGGGCCAGTAGCGCAGGCCGTGGTAGCTGGGGTCGGGCTCGCTGAAGTCGGGGAAGCGCTCCGGGTGCGCGCCGAAGTCGAAGGTGCCGGCGTCGACGACGACGCCGCCGATGGTGGTGCCGTGGCCGCCGATGAACTTGGTCGCGGAGTGCACGACGACGTCGGCGCCGTGCTCGATGGGACGCAGCAGGTAGGGGGTGGGGACGGTGTTGTCGACGATCAGCGGCAGCCCGGCCTCGTGGGCGACGTCGGCGAGGGCGCGGATGTCGAGGACGTTGCCGCGCGGGTTGCCGAGGGTCTCCGCGAACAGGGCCTTGGTGGTGGGCCGGATGGCCTCCCGCCAGGCGTCGAGGTCGTCGGGGTCCTCGACGAAGGACACCTCGACGCCGAACTTCCGCAGGGTGTGCCGGAAGAGGTTGTACGTGCCGCCGTAGAGGGCGGCGCTGGAGACGATGTGGTCCCCGGCGCCGGCCAGGTTGAGGACGGCGAGGGTCTCCGCGGCCTGTCCGGAGGAGAGCGCCACGGCGGCGACGCCGCCCTCCAGGGCGGCGATCCGCTGCTCGAAGACGTCCTGGGTGGGGTTGTGGATGCGGGTGTAGATGTTCCCGGGCTCGGCGAGCGAGAAGAGGTCGGCCGCGTGCTGGGTGTCGCGGAAGACGAACGAGCTGGTCTGGTAGATCGGGACCGCCCGGGCGCCGGTGGTCGGGTCGGGGACGGCGCCGGCGTGCAGCTGCTTGGTCTCGAAGGACCAGGCGGGGGTGGCGGAGTCGTCCTCGGGGGTGTGGCCGGCGGTGGCGGCGTCGGTCGGCTGGCTCATGCTTCTCCTCGGTACACGTGCGATGCCCGGCGGGCAGGGTGGTGCCGGTGCGAGCGGCGGGATGCAGGAAGCGGGCGTACGGGGCTCCGCGCGGAGCGGGTACGCGCAGGCGGCTGCGGCGGGGGAAGGGTCACCACGGCGCCGCGTCAGCGGGCGGTGCGACAACTCATGGTCGTGACACGCGCGTAGTCCACGTGGCGGCGGGTCACGAGCACGATCATGCGCCCAGGTAACCACAGACGCGCCGCGGGTACCACCGCCTTCCGCAGTCCGGACACTCTGGACGCTCCGGACGGCCCGGGGCGCGGCGGACGCGCGGCACGACGGCGGGCGCGCCGCGCACTCGCGGTACGGCGGCGGGGCCCGCCGGACGGGCGGAACGGCGGTGTGCGCGGGTCGCCGGCACGGCGCGGATCCGGCCGTCGCACCGGCCCGGCGGGCCTGCCGGGCGGAGGGCCCCGGCGGCGTGGAATCGCTCCCGCGCGTCGCGCCGGGAGGCATCGATGTCAGGATGGTCCCATGACGAGCAAGGTCTACTTCGACATCACCATCAATGACGAGCCCGCCGGTCGGCTCACGTTCAACCTGTTCGACGACGTCGTTCCCAAGACCGCGGAGAACTTCCGCGCGCTGGCGACCGGCGAGAAGGGCTTCGGCTACAAGGGATCGTCCTTCCACCGGATCATCCCCGAATTCATGCTCCAGGGCGGCGACTTCACCGCCGGCAACGGCACGGGCGGCAAGAGCATCTACGGGGCGAAGTTCCCCGACGAGAACTTCAAGCTGGCGCACACCAAGCCCGGCCTGCTGTCCATGGCCAACGCCGGCCCCGACTCCAACGGCTCCCAGTTCTTCATCACGACCATCGTGACGTCGTGGCTGGACGGCAAGCACGTGGTGTTCGGCGAGGTCGCCGACGAGAAGAGCATGACCCTGGTCAAGCGGATCGAGGCCCTCGGCTCGCAGAGCGGCCGCCCCCAGGCGAAGATCACCATCGCGGACAGCGGCGTCCTCTGACCGTCGCCCACGACCTCTGAACGGCGAAGCGCGCCGCCCGGCTCGTCCCGGGCGGCGCGCTTCGCCGTGTCCCGGGACGGGACCGCCCGTCGCCCCCACCCCCAAGCGTCAACTCACGGTTGACATGCGAGGGGTGTCAACCTACGGTTGACGCATGGTGAATCCCGTACGCATGACCCATCCCGTGCGCCTCGACGACCTGATCGAGGCCATCAAGAAGGCCAGCACCGACGCCCTCGACCAGCTCTCCGACGCCGTCATCGCCGCGGACCACCTCGGCGACGTGGCGGATCACCTGATCGGCCACTTCGTGGACCAGGCCCGGCGGTCGGGCGCTTCCTGGTCCGAGATCGGCAAGAGCATGGGCGTGACCAGGCAGGCCGCCCAGAAGCGGTTCGTCGCCAAGAGCCCGGGCGAGCCGTCGGACCTCGACCCCTCCCAGGGCTTCGGCCGCTTCACCGACCGGGCCAGGAACGTCGTCATGGCCGCGCAGAACGAGGCCCGCGCCGCGGGCAACGTCGAGATCCGCACCGAGCACCTGGTGCTGGGGCTCCTCAGCGAACCGGAGGGGCTGGGAGCCGCGTTCATCAAGGCCCAGGAGATCCCCCTGGAGGCGGTCCACCGGGCCGCGCTCGCGGCGCTGCCCGCCCCGGTGGACGAGGTGCCGGACCTGCTCCCGTACGACGCCGGGGCCCGCAAGGCGCTGGAACTCACGTTCCGGGAGGCGCTGCGCATGGGCCACAACTACGTCGGCACCGAGCACATCCTGTTGGCCCTGCTGGAACAGGAGGACGGCACGGGCGTGCTGTCGGGTCTCGGTATCGACAAGTCGACTGCCGAGTCCGCCATCGAGGAGGCCCTCTCGGTCCTGAGCGCCTCGCTGAAGAAGGAGTCCTGACCCGGCTTCGAACAGGGCCGTCCCGGGCGGGCACGCGCGGCCGGTCGGCGGGGACCGGCTTCCGGCCGCGGGCTCCGGGGCCTAGGCCC